>JAIDJS010000203.1 GCA_029052085.1 Eubacterium sp. | reverse complement strand
GCTACGATTTAAAAATAAAGGGCATTCCTTTTATGGAATGCCCGCTTTTTACATTTTAATTTTTTGGAACATACTGGTCACCATTTTCTATTCTTATTATTCAATATTCTTTTCAAATTTAACCAGTGTCATTTTATCATTTACAGTTTTGCGTTCTCCATATTCCTGATAGCCAAGCTTTTGATACAGATGAACATTGTTTTTCTCCTCAAAAATGGTATCAAGCCGCCATTGCTTTGCATTTGGATATAAATTTTCGGCAAGTAATAAAGCCCGTTGTCCTATACCCTTGTTTCTGTATTCAGGCAGAATATAAAATCTGCCCAACCACATGCAATCAGACTTGGAAACAATACAGATTGCCCCGGTGATTTTGTTATTGCTGATTACCCAATAATTGTCTGTAGATTGTTTCGTGAATTTTTTGATAAAACGGATAAAGCTTTCCGTAGCAGGGCTTGTTTTGTAATCCTTATATTTTTTTAGTGTTTCATTAAAGCCTTTTCTTTGAAGAAGCCAAGCCTTAAAAATTTCATGCTTTTTAATTTTTATTAATTTGATACTGTTCATAATAGCCTCCTGAAAAACAAATAAACCGCTGACAAACCAAAGTGTTCATCAGCGGTTTTAATTATTAAATCAAGTTTAATTAACTAACCCTTAAATGAACACATGAAAAATAGCCCCATGCGTAATACATAGGGTAAGCATAGTTATTCATTTTGGAGTTTGTATTAAACATAAAGTGTTTTCCTCTTGTTTCTTTGAAATCATCTTAACAGATGTTTAAATGATTGTCAACAGCATTACTTATGATATTTAGAATGATTGCTTATTGAAAATGCTCTGTAAATTTGTTCTAAAAGCACCATTCTTGCAAGCTGATGGGGCAAAGTCATTTTGCCGAATGAAAGCTTCATTTTTCCAAGTGCCTTTACCTCATCGGAAAGTCCGAATGAACCGCCGATTACAAAAGACAGTGAGGAATAATTCATACTGAGCCTTTCAATTTCTGCTGAAAAATCGGGAGAGGAATATTCCCTTCCCTCAATACAAAGCGGAATAACGCAGCTGCCTTTCGGGATTTTTGAAAGGATACGGCATCCCTCTTTTTCAATAACATTTCTGATTTCTGCATCAGACGGATTGTCGCTGCAGCGTTCTTCTGAAACTTCAACAACATTAACCTTTGCAAAGGCTGAAAGCCGTTTTATATATTCTGCACATCCGTCTTTTAAATAGTTTTCCTTAAGCCTGCCAACGCAGATAATATGAACACTAATCATAAAACAATCAGCCCTTCGTTATTTTCAGGTTTGGAAACATAAAGCCTGTAGTCTGAATTTTCCTTTGCGCCAAGCTCGGAAAGTGCAGAAATCGTTGTCTGCCTTGCAATCTCGGGCATATTATTCTCTCTGCTTAAATGGGAAAGAACAAATCGTGTTGTTCCGCTCTGCAAAAGCTCTTTTGCAAATTCGCCTGCAGCAAAATTTGAAAGATGCCCTTTAGCCGATAAAATCCTTCTTTTTAAATGATATGGATATCCGCCGTTTTCAAGCATTGAAATTTCGTGGTTTGATTCAAGAAAAATCATATCTGTGCCTGAAAGTGCAGCTTTTGCTTCGTCTGTAACATAGCCTGTATCTGTGCAAACGGATATTTTTCTGCCGTCAGGCATTGTGATTTTGTAGCCCAGGCAGCAGGCGGCATCGTGTGAGTTTTTAAAGGATTCAACGCCTATTCCGTTTATGTCGGCTGCTCCGTCAATCTCATATGCCTCAATCTTGCTGTTTATCTGATCATGCTTTCGCATTTCCTCTAAGGTTTCCGGTGCCGCAAAAACAGGAATGTTGAATTTTGAAGCAAATACACGAACGCCTGCGATATGATCCCTGTGTTCGTGTGTTACAAAAATTGCCTTAAGGCTGCTTGCTGCTATTCCTATTCTGTTTAGCTGGTATTCGCATCTTTTTGCTGATACGCCGATGTCAACAAGAATTCCTGTCCGGTTATTTCCTATGTATATTGAATTTCCGCTGCTTCCTGAAAACAGCTGACATGCTTTTGCCATAATATTCTCCGTAATAGTAAATTAAAAATAGGGGTGACTCCTGCCACCCCGTAAATTATTTATTTATCCTGCATTAACAATTGCTTCTTCTTCAACAATTTCAACACGGCGGATATCTGCCCCAAGATTTGAAAATTTCTGAACAACATCTTCATAGCCGCGGTCAATATACTGAATATCCTCAATACCCGTTTCTCCGTCTGCAATCAGACCGGCGATAATCATTGCTGCACCTGCACGCAAATCGGTTGCTTTTACCTTAAC
>JAIDJS010000202.1 GCA_029052085.1 Eubacterium sp. | reverse complement strand
ATCGTGGATACTATTATAAATCCTACAGACATTTTAAGCACCTGATGGTGCTTTTTTTATTTAATGTTGAAAAAAACAGCAATTACATATTATTGTAATTGCTGTTTTTTTGGTGCGGACGATGGGACTTGAACCCACAAGGAAGCAATATCCACAGGAGTCTGAGACCTGCGCGTCTGCCAATTCCGCCACATCCGCATATTCATTTTGCATAGAGTATGTTAACACAACACGCTTGAAATGTCAATGAGATTATAATATAATATTTTCGGTGAGAATATGAGGAAAGCTTTAATTATTGCAGTGTCTGCTATAGCTGTGATATTTACTTTATGGTATATGCACTTTGGCAGCTTAACTGAAAACAGCGGAGCACTTTCAGTAACAGGACTATCCCATCCTGTTTATTTTACAATCTGGGGAATATTAGCCTTTTGCGGAATTTTCAGCAATTTGTTTTTAGCCTATAAACAGCTGCTTCCGAAATATAGATTTCAAAATCTTCTTTTTGCAATGTCGGCTATCGGAATGATTTTGACATTGGCATTTGATTTTGACTATTCACTGTATGTTCAGTATATACTTCATTGCTTTGGCTCTTTATTGTTTTCCGTTTCAACTGCTGCCTGCGTTTTCCTTTTGTTTTTTCTTAATTTCAGCAAAAGCAAAATGTTTAAAATATTTACATATATTATCGGAGCAGTTTTAATAATTGATTTAGGTATGCTTTTGATTTTTAAAGAAACTGCGCTTATAGAAGCTGTGCCTGTTTTATTTGCTCTGATTATTCTTCCTGTTTTAAATTTTACATCATTTTTTAAGGAAAAAGAATATGCTTCACGATGATTTGAAAAAACTGAATAAATATCCTTTTCATATGCCCGGTCATAAAAGAAATTTTGACTTTGGCATTGACGGTAGCGGAATAGATATTACGGAGATTAATGGCTTTGATAATCTGCACTCTCCGCATGGCTCTATTTTAGAAATTGAACAAAAGCTTTCTGCATTATATGGTTCTGAGAAATCCTTTATGCTTATTAATGGCTCAACTGTTGGTCTTCTTGCTTCAATATTTGCCGTTACCGAGCAGAAAGATAAAATTATTATTTCAAGAAATTGCCATAAAAGCGTCTATAATGCCTGTTTTTTGCGTGAGCTTGATGTTGTTTATATCGAACCGGAATTTAATGAAGAAAACGGATTTTACACGGAAATGAAGCAAAGTGCAATAGATAAGGCTCTAATGGATAATCCGGATGCCAAGGCAGTTGTTGTAACCTCTCCGACATATGAAGGATATATAAGCAACATTCATTCGGATATCCCTCTTATTATTGATGCTGCCCATGGTGCTCATTTTGGATTTGGGAAATTTCCCGAATATCCAAAAGGGGATATTGTTGTTTCAAGTCTTCATAAAACTCTGCCAAGCTTAACACAAACGGCTGTTTTAAATGTCTATAACAATGTGTTTACTCAGAAAATTAAAAAGTATCTTGATATTTTCCAGACTACTTCTCCCAGCTATGTTTTGATGAATTCCGTTTCAAAATGTATTGCTTTTCTTGAACATTCCGTAGATGCTTTTAATAAATATGATGCTTTGCTTGATTCTTTTTACGAAACAAAGCTTAATAACTTGGAAATGATTACTACGGATGATAGAAGCAAAATTGTTGTTTCAACGGCAAAATCCAATATTAATGGTCATCAGCTTGCTGACAGATTAAGAGAGAATTATTCAATTGAATGCGAAATGGAAAGCGTGAATTATATTATTCTGATGAGTTCGGTTGCTGATACCAAAGAAGCTTTTTCAGCTTTATCAAACGCATTGATTGAAATTGACAAAACGCTAAAAATTTGCAAAAAGAATATAATTAAAAAGCCCAATCTTCCTATGAAAATTTGCAACAGCTTTGAGGTGAAAACAGCAGAGAAAATGCTGCTTAAAAATGCAAGCGGTAAAATTTCAGCTGAATATGTTTATGCCTATCCTCCTGATATTCCGATTCTTGTTCCCGGAGAAGAAATAACTGAAGAATTGTTATCAAATATAGCCGGAATGCTTGAAAATAAAATTAATGTAATCAGTGATAGTAATTTGCTTCCAAGCTATATATTGACAAAAGCTGATTAATATTATAAAATAGCTACAATAAAATTTTTAGAAAGAGGTGTTTTAGAAATGAAAAGAATTAACACTTTAAGCTCACGCAATCTTTGCGAATCAGCTAAAAAGGGCGGCTGCGGCGAATGCCAGACATCATGCCAGTCTGCAAGCAAAACTTCTTGTTCTGTTGCAAATCAGAAATGCGAGCAGATTAAAAAG
>JAIDJS010000201.1 GCA_029052085.1 Eubacterium sp. | reverse complement strand
TGTATCTAAAATTTTCCTTTATATTATTCGGTATTTCCGATTTATCGCCGATAAGCAATGCAATAATCACTGCGCTTTCAGGCGATTTGATGTTTGAATTAACGAAACGCTTGATACTTTCTCTTTGGTTAAGAACAAATTTATTCAAGCTGAAAACGCTTTCAGCTTCAACATCAAAATCCAGCAGCGTACCTGACAGAAACATGCCATTTCCAAAGTATCCATAAGAGCCGAATCCATTTTCGGCAATAAGCCTTAGCTTGATTGTCCCTCTGACTTTCTGATAATACTCCGCCTCAATCCTATTTTCCGATTTAACAGACAGCTTTACACTTTGAGGTAAATTTTCACGATTTACAAAAGAGGTTTTAACCGTGTAATAATAGCTGTCATTTCGTTGTTCCTCCAAATCCACAATATAAAATTCAGCACTTACTGTTTCAGAATCAAGGTTTTTCTGCGGCAAAAAAATAAAATAGTAATTTGAAATAAATATTGCGCAGGCTAAAACAGCTGAAAACATACATAAAGGAACAGACAAACTTCTTCTTGTTTTTCTGACAAAAACAGAAACAGCAAAAGCGACACCTGCAATCGCCAAAACTGCAAATGCCGCTTCAATTTCAAGAAAATTAAGCACTATAAGAGTTATTGCAAAGGAAAAACCGATATGTGCAAAAACTCTTTTCATTATTTATTCTCCTGTTTTTAATGGTTCTATCGTAAAGCTATAGCTTTGCTTTACACCTTTTTTCATAAGATAAGGCTCACGAACAAATGCCTGACCGGGCAAATCACCGCCGACACCGCAAAGGAGATGGTCAATATTAACAGTAGTAATACTGCTGTCATAAGGGATTTCATGCACATGCTTAGCCTTATCAAGCTTTTCGGTTGTATAATGATAAGCACTGAAATTAAACGGGTCATCAAAATATGACGAAATTTTGAAGCCGTTTCCGTTTTCATCCTTAATTGTAAAATAATGAACATCTGCTCTGTTTGAGCTTTCCTGCGGACGCATATAGCGATATTCCAAATCCGTTACAGTTGAACTGTATTTTCCGATTTTTGCACCCGTTTTTCGGTCACAATAGGTCGGAACAGGACCTCTGCCGTACCAATCAACATATTCCATACTGCCGTCAAGCACCATTCTTGCTCCAAATTTAATCATATTTGCTTTTGGAACCGCACTGTGATAAACATAAATTCTTTTATCCGGATAAATTCTGTATGTTGATACTGAATTTTTAAGGCCGGGTGTTTTCCAAGCAATATGAACCTCAACTGAATTATCCGCACCATTTGTTACAACCGTTTTAATTGCTTTTGCCTTCTTACTTGCTCTTTTCCATTTATAGAAAGGATGGAAAGGAATAAGGAACGGAGTAAAATTAAGAAAATCAATATCATTATCAGTTAAAGCTCTGAAATAATACGGCTCAAGAGGAGCTTTAAGCCGCTCTCTGCCCGCAATGGAATAGTTTGTTATTCTGCCCTTTTCAATACATACAAAGAATGCGTCGCCATTAATTTCAACCGTATTTCTTTTTACTGTATAATGAAGAACACCTTTGCATTCGGGCTCTTCCGGCTGCGGAAGCGCATTAAGCACAAACTGATCCCATGCAACCTCATAATCGTAAGGAAGGCCTAACACTGATTTCTTTGTATGGAAAGAAACCGTTAAAACAACCTCTTTATCAAACGGAAGCGTTGTATAATTATACGGAATGGTTATAAATGTTTCGGAAAGAGGCGCACATTCAATTACACCAAGCTCTCCTGATGAAATCTCATCGCCGTTTGCCGAAACAGACCATTTGCAGACATAATTTGAAATATCCGTAAATAAAAACTTATTTTTAACCTTATATGTTCCTTTCTGAACATCGAAAAGCTCTGTTTTTATTTCAGCATAAACTTTTTTTACCTCAGTAATCTGAGGATGCGGCATCCTGTCTGCACCGATTAATCCGTTCGCACAAAAATATGTATTGGAACCTGCCATTGCAGTTGTATTCGGAATATTGATAATATTTTTCGGTTCCTGCTTTGCAAAATCGTCACCGTAAAGCCATTCATCCTGCCCGTTTTCATTTACTCTGTGGATTGTCTGATCCACAAAATCCCATATGAAACCGCCACACATATTATCATAGCGTTCAAAGTCATCCATATATTCCTGAAAATTACCAAGCGAATTTTCCATGGAATGCGCATATTCACAAAGAAGAATCGGCTTGCCCTCATACATTTCGGCTTTAATCGGCTTACTGTCTGCTGCAAGCTGGTTTGCAATATTATCATAAAGTGAAATGGTTATAGGTTCCTTTTTACCAAGCTTTTCCATAATATCAGCAGTTGGATACATACGGGAAATAACATCACTTTTTGTTAAATCAAAATCGCCCTCATAATGGAACTGCCTTGTATCATCAAGCTTTAAAGCCGCTTCTTTCATTTTAGCAAAGTTATCGCCGTCTCCGGCTTCGTTTCCAAGACTCCACATAAAAACACATGGATTGTTTCTGTCACGTAGAACCATACGCTGCATTCTGTCTACCACAGCAGCTGTCCATACAGGATTGCTTCCCGGAACGCCTTTGCGTCTTACACCGTGTGTTTCAACCTCACACTCATCCATTACATAGAAGCCGTATTTATTGCACATATCGTAAAAATACGGGTCATCAGGATAATGCGAGGTTCTTATTGCATTGATATTATTTTGCTTCATAATATCAAGATCCTGCGTATATCTTTCCTTCGGAACCGCCCAGCCGTAATCTGCATCAAAATCGTGGCGGTTAACACCTCTGACCATTAACGGCATACCATTGAAGTAAATCTTTTCGCCCTTAATTTCAACCTGTTTAAAGCCAACATCGTATGTTTTAACAGCAACTGTTTTATCATCCAGCTTTAAAATCATAACAAGCTTATACAGATTCGGTGTTTCGGCTGACCATTTTTCAGGCTCTTCAACATCGGCAACAAATCTGATATCTGCGCTGTTTGCCTCAAGACTTATTTTGCTGCTGCCGAGCGCAATTTCATCGCCCTTCGGAGAAATAAGCTTTGCTTCAACCGAAGCATTTCCGGTAAAAGCCCAGTAATTTTTGATTTCAATATCAAGAAGAGCAGTTGCATTATTATAGAAATTATCAAACTTCGTTCTGAAATAAAAATCTCTGATTGATACGGGGCTTTCGGCAAAAAGATAAACCTCTCGGTAAATTCCGCAGAGCCACCACATATCCTGATCCTCAAGATATGTACCATCCGAATATCTGTAAACCTTCGCCGTAACGACATTTTCTTCATCATAGCGAAGATATTTTGTTACATTGAATTCATGAGGGGTCATTGAACC
The DNA here is from genome assembly GCA_029052085.1 of Eubacterium sp. GTDB lineage: Bacteria > Bacillota > Clostridia > Oscillospirales > Acutalibacteraceae > Eubacterium_R. The sequence goes on along the minus strand of JAIDJS010000201.1, from coordinate 573 downwards.
CTGACCGTAACCGACAAAATTGCCGTTTACATACACCTCAATTGCAGCCTTTGCAGCACCGAAATGAAGAAATATCTCTCTGCCTGCAAAAGACTTATCAAGCTCAAACTTACGGCGATATATACCGATTTCCTGCATTCTGTGATTGATATGAGGAATTCTGAGTTTACTTCTGCTGATTGCCCTCGGAAAAGTACTTGCATAGTAATAAGGAACGGAATACCCCTCTGTCTGCCAGACAGACGGAACATTGATTTCATCCCATTCCGAATCATTAAAGCCCATTCTTTCAAAGCCGTTTGGCTGATTTTTAAGTCCGCGTTGCCAGTAGAACTTCCATTTCCCGTTTAAGGACTGCTTATATTTGCTTTCTTCGCCGGAAAGTGCAGATTCCACATCATCATACGGCATGGCAATGGCATGACCATCCTCTTTATTAATTTTAAAAACAGACGGGTCTTCCCAATATTGCTTTTCCATAAATTATACCTACCTAAATTTATTAACCTTTATATTAATATATATTTTAATAAATGTCAACAAAACAGAAAATTTACATACATTGCTGTGAAA
>JAIDJS010000200.1 GCA_029052085.1 Eubacterium sp. | reverse complement strand
TATTTTTACTGATATAATCGAAATGTAAACAAATAATACTATGAGGTGATTAATTTGAATATTTGTGTTTTCGGAGCTTCAAGCGATATCATTGAAGATAAATATATAGATGCTTCTTATAAGCTTGGAAGCGAAATGGCAAAAAGAAATATAGGGCTTGTTTTCGGCGGCGGAAACTGCGGAGTTATGGGCGCTTCTGCAAGAGGTGTATATGATAACGGCGGTTATATTCTGGGCGTTGCTCCCCACTTTATGAAGATACACAATCTGCTTTTTGATAACTGCACTGAATTTAAGCATACAGAAACAATGGCAGAAAGAAAAACCTTTATGGAAGATCATGCTGATGCATTTATAATTGCCCCCGGAGGCATAGGAACCTTTGAGGAATTCTTTGAGGTTTACACCTTAAAGCAGCTTGGCAGGCACAATAAGGCAATCGTTATTTATAACGCATACGGCTACTACGATAAACTGATTGATATGCTGAATCATTCCGTTAAAGAAAACTTTTTAAAAGAGGATTCATTGGAGCTGATTGCCGTTTTTGATGAAGCCCGGCCAATGCTGGATTATATAGAAAGCTATGAGGGCGTTGATACCGATGTTATGAAGGTTCGCTATGCGTTTCTTCAGGACGGCGAAAAAATTGAATAATCCCCCTATATAAGCATTAGCGGCGGTGTGAATTAAATTCACACCGCCGTTTCTTTTATGAAAATTTTCCATCCTTGCTGCAGGTAAGGGTAACCGTTCTGTTTTCTGTTTTTGTCGGTATACCAAGCCAATACTTTTTAACTGTAAAAGTTCCTGTTGCCTTTGCTCCGCTTTTTGAAGCATTAGATGCGGTTACCTTCCAGCTGTCATTATAAATTTTATATGATGTAACAGACTTTGTACAGGTTGCTGTTTTGCCGTCATAATTAAAAGTACCGGTTACTGTAACTGTCCATTCCTTTTCATTACTACTATTATAGTAGTGTTCGCTTTTAGTTTTAACAACACCAGTTGCCCTTGACTGTATCTCATTACTGAATATTTCCGTTATAATGTAACTGCCATCTTCATAGTGTTCAATATATTGAACATCACTGTTGCTTTCACTTGCAAACACATTAAACGGAACAAGTAACATTACACATAATAAGAAAGCTGAAATTATTTTTTTCATATATTTTCCTCCAACGCTTTTAAAATCAAATCATCATCTACATCACCAATTTCTTCAATAACATCACCCGAATGGATTACATTCGCATCTATTATCGCATATACCAATCCGGCAGCCCACATAACAAGCGCAGCAATGATACCGATTAAAACAATCTTTGTAACATTCATTCTTCTTTTGATTTGCTTGACATCGGCATTCAATAAGAATTCCTTTGCAATTTGCTGTGGTGTTCCGAAATGCTTACAAATATCATCCATCGTAACTGCATTTTCACTTTCAGCAAAATCATAAACAGAATTTTTTATATCAGATATAAATTTTTTTCTTGTTCTGAAATCACAGATTATATTCTGATTAATTTCTTTAATATACCTTTTAATATCTCTTTTCAACTGCTGATCCATTCAATTATACCCCTGCTTCTCTGTCAAGAATTCTGCTGATGCTTGTTGCAACTGCATCATAATCAGCAAGAATTTCTTTATAATATTCCTTACCCTTAGGCTCTATATGATAATAGCGCCTTGTTCTGCGCTTGCCAACCAGTTTTTCATAATCGCTGATATAGCCCGCTTCGGTTAAGCGATACAAAACAGGATACAGCGAACCTTCAAGCATAGTATAAACACCCAGACTTTTTTCTTCAAACGCATGCGTAATCTGATAGCCATATAAATCTTCTTTTTGCAGCAGATGCAACACAAGCAGCTCCGCCGTTCCTCTTTTAAAATTATCCTGATTCTGTCCCATAATACCTATCCATTTTTATTCTTTGTTTATATTCTATCACTCAATATGTTTTGTGTAAATACTTTTTCTGCAAATATAT
>JAIDJS010000020.1 GCA_029052085.1 Eubacterium sp. | reverse complement strand
TTAGGTTGATTTTATTTCTAATTCTATGTCATAACACTATTATGATATTTGCTGACAGTTTGCGATAGTTTATGATAAGATTGTGAGGCAAAATGAATTTTGAGGCAATAAATTTGAGGCATATTTATTCTTCTTTCAAAATGCATAAAGTTAAAATTGAGGCAACCGACTAATGAGATGTTGCAGAAACACTGAATTTAAGCCAAATTTGAAATGTTTTTTGCACTTCAGATTAATGGTTAATAATGAACGGCTGTCGGAAGACAGCCGTTTTTTGTATATACAAATATGAGAATTTCGGAGAAAAGATTATGAAAACGCTTTACGTATCGGATTTGGACGGAACACTTTTAAACAACAGTCAGACAACATCAGAGTACACAAACCATATTATTAATGCGCTTGCTGAGAAAGGTGTTCTGTTTTCTTATGCAACTGCACGCAGTTATTCTACGGCACGCTTGGCAGCCAATGGAATATCGGCTAAAATACCGCTTGTTGTTTATAATGGAACATTCGTTATAGATAATTCAACGGGCGAAAGATTGGTGTCAAATTTCTTTCGGAATGATATTAAACAGGTAATGAAAGAGCTGCTTGATGGCGGTATCAATCCGATTGTTTATAGTTTTATAGATGGTAAAGAAAAATTTTCTTATATAGAGAATAAGTGCAACACAGGGCAAAGGCTTTTTATTGAATCGCGTAAAGGAGATGGCCGTGATAATCCTGTTGAAAATGAAACGGATTTATTTAAGGGAGATATTTTTTATATTTCTTGTATTTATGATGAAAAACATCTTCTGCCTTTTTATGATAAATATAAAAAACAGTTTAATTGTCTTTATCAAAAGGATATTTATAACGATACGCAATGGCTTGAAATTATGCCTCTTCAAGCCACAAAAGCGAATGGTATTCTGGCCTTGAAGGAATTGCTCTCCTGTGACAGAATAGTTGCTTTTGGAGATGGTCTGAATGATATGGATATGTTCAGAATTGCTGATGAATGCTATGCTGTTTCCAATGCAGTTGATGAACTGAAAGCAATTGCTACAGGGATTATTGACAGTAATGATAATGATGGTGTTGCAAAATGGCTTGCTGATAACGCTTCATTCTTGTCTGATGATTAATCAGAAAAGTGGTT
>JAIDJS010000002.1 GCA_029052085.1 Eubacterium sp. | reverse complement strand
AAACTTATCTTAGCTTTTTATTTATCCAAAAGAACAGCATGAAGAACATATCTTTCATTTTTATTATAATTCGTACAGGTTGAAAGCGTCAATATTGATGAAATACCATCATCCTCAACATCAAACTTAAGATAATTATTTTGCTTTATTAACGACAAAAAGCCCGCCTTATCAAAAATAGCAGTATTATAAAACGCATCGTTATTCACTGCATCAATTTTATGGAACGAAACAACCTTGTATTCAAATACGCTTCCATCCGGAAAATAAATATAAATGATATTGTTTTCATCCGCAAAAGACTGTTTGGAATACTTCTTCAGCTCAGAAAACATACTGCTGTTCATAAGATTATGACCATAAACAACCGTATTATAATCATAAAACGGATTCAGATTGGAAGAATCAACAAAGATAGAACCTTTTTTTGAATATTCCTTATCCAGATTACGCCTTAAATACTCATCATTGTCTTTACCCTGAACAACAGGATAGCTGATATTTGTACCGGGAATATCTATCCACGCAATAACATCACTGTTTTTTTCAAGCAGCTCTTTCCACTTTATCTCAAGCCCGCCGTCGCTGACATCTTCATCAACAATAAATTCAGCCTGAACCTGTTTTAATTCTTTATTCATATCGTTAAAATCTTTAGCAAGAACCGCAGCATTATACAAACTGTAAGCAAGAATAGCAAGCAATATTGCTATAACCAAATATCTTAAGATTTTTTTAGTTTTCATATGTATCACCTTATGAAATATTATAGCATTAAAATATTTTAATGCAACTGTTATACGGAAATTAATCCAAGGACAACAGAATCCCACCAAGTATGGCAAACTGTACCCCTATCCCTTTAATAAGAAAGGCACAGCAGCTTGATATGTAATCAACCCTTCGCCGAAAATACAAAAACGGGGCCTGCCGTCAAGCAAGCCCCGCCGCATAAATCAGTTTAATTAAAAATTAACTGTGATGAATTACGCGTTAGCCTCGTCTTCTTTTTTGCTTTTCTTCATTAAAAGTAATACAAGAAGAGCAGAAGCGATTGCAGCTGCAACATAAGTATACATTGCAAACATATCAGCTGAACCTGTATCTACAGGAGTTTCAGCACCGATAATGTTTGTATCAGCAATACCGTCGCCGTCTGTATCGAGATTAGCATCAGCTTTACCATCGCCATCTGTGTCGATGTTGATATCAGCCTTGCCGTCATTATCTGTATCGATATTGATGTCAGCCTTACCGTCATTATCTGTATCGATATTGATGTCAGCCTTACCGTCATTATCTGTATCGATATTTATATCAGCTTTGCCATCACCATCTGTATCAATATTGATATCAGGCTCTCCATCGCCGTCTGTATCAATATTTATATCTGGTGTTCCATCGGCGTCTGTATCGATGTTGATATCCG
>JAIDJS010000199.1 GCA_029052085.1 Eubacterium sp. | reverse complement strand
TTGCTGAATAGACTATTATTTTAAAAATAATATATTTATTTTATAACGGCTGATTGAAAAATGCAAGGATAAATGATACAATTATTAAAAATTCTTTAGTCGAAGGGAAGGGCATATGAAAGGAATTCTTGCTGTTAATCATTTTCTGAACACCGAAAAATACAATGAACTTCACTGCGCCCTTGTTTCCTCTGCAAAAAAAGAGGGTATCGAATTAAAGATAAAAACAAATCTTGAATTATCCGTTCAAAAGGCTGACTGCGATTTTGTGCTTTTCTGGGATAAGGATATAAATTTAGCAAGAAGGCTTGAAAGCGAGGGAATTCCTGTTTTTAACAGCGCTTCTTCAATCGAAAAATGCGATGATAAGGCAAGAACATATATCGAACTGCTCGGAAACGTTCCCCAGCCTGAAACAATCATTGCGCCCAAAACATATTTTAAAGCTGACTTTTCCGAATTTGCCGAAAGGGCAGTTGAAAGGCTTGGGCTGCCTGTTGTTTTCAAGGAATGCTTCGGATCCTTCGGCGAGCAGGTTTTTCTGTGCAGCAGTGTGGATGAGGTTTTGGAGCATATAACGGAGAAGCCGTTTATTCTGCAGAAATTCATAAAGGAATCCTGCGGGCATGATAAAAGGCTTGAGGTTGTCGGCGGTACTGTTGTTGCCGCAATGGAAAGAACAAATGCGCATGATTTTCGCTCCAATATTACGAACGGCGGAATTATGAAGCCCTGTGTGCCAACCGAAAATGAAATCAATCTCGCCGTAAAGGCATGCAATATATTAGGACTTCATTTCGGCGGAGTTGATATTCTTCACGGAGATTTCGTATGCGAGGTTAACAGCAACGCCCACATAATAAATATTATGAAATGCACCGATATAGACATTGCAGCCTTAATTTTTAATGAAATCAAACAAAATCTTCAAAAAGGAAATGTATGAGCGGAATTTTAGTTTACAGCCGGAAGGAAGCTGAAAGAAATGCTTTTTCCATTGAAAAATACACAAAATATCTTGATATAAAGCTTGTTTTGCAGGAAGAGCTGGATTTTTCCTGCCCCGCTGATTTTGTTATAAACAGAACAAATGACTATAAGACAGCAGAAAAATTCGAACAAAGGGGCATACGGGTTTTTAACCCCTCATCCTTAACACGGCTTGCAAATGATAAACAGAAATGCTATGAATTTATGCAGAAAAACGGCATTGAAATTATGCCCGTAAATTACAGCGGTATTCCTTCCATAAAAAAAGCTGTTTGCGGCAAGGGCGGCACAGAGGTTTTTATGATAAAGGAAAAAGAGCCGTTTGAAAAGGGCTATGTTTATCAGAAGCCGGCATCTGATTTAGGAAAGGATTTAAGGGTTTGGCTCATAAACGGAGAAATCAAAGCCGCAATTCTTCGTGAAAGCCAATCGGATTTTCGTGCCAATTTCTGTCTTGGCGGAATTGCAAAGCCTTATATTCTTTCACAGGAAGAGAAAAATCTTATATGTAATATATCTGATTTAATAAAATTTGATTATATAGGTATTGATTTTGTTTTTAACAGTGGTAAAATAGTGTTTAATGAAATAGAGGACAGCGTCGGCGCAAGAATGCTTTATTCGCTGACGGATATGGATATTATTAAAGAATACTGTAGCTATATAACTTGTGAGGTTAAAAATGGTTAAAATTGCACTTGCAGGGAATCCGAACTGTGGAAAAACCATGCTTTTTAATGCCCTGACAGGCTCAAATCAATATGTAGGCAACTGGGCGGGTGTAACAGTTGAGGCTAAAGAGGGCAGGCTCAAGGGCGAAAGCGATGTTGTAATCGCCGATCTTCCCGGAATTTACAGCCTTTCCCCCTATACGCCCGAAGAAATAGTATCAAGAAACTATCTTGTAAACGAAGAGCCTGATGCCATTCTTAACATTATCGACGGCACAAATCTTGAAAGAAATCTGTATTTAACAACGCAGCTTTGCGAAATCGGCATTCCTGTTATTATGG
>JAIDJS010000198.1 GCA_029052085.1 Eubacterium sp. | reverse complement strand
AGATAACGGTACAGGACGAAATGCAAAAGTTCCGGGCTACAGTGTTTGCGGTAAAACAGGAACTTCGGAAAAGCTTGGTGAATATAAAGAGGGCGAAAAGAAAAAGTATGCTGTTTCCTTTTCGGCGATTGCTCCAACGGAAGATCCCCGAGTTGCTATGATTATCATTTGTGATGAGCCTAATCAAGATTTGGGCGGCGGTGCAATATGTGCTCCTGTTGCTGCAGCTGTTGTTGAAGAAACAATGAAGCAGATGGGTGTTGAGCCAAGCTATTCTGAAGATGAAGCAAAGGAACTTGCAATAAGAGTGCCGAGCGTAACAGGGAAAAATGTTGACAGCGCTAAATCAACACTTAAATCACATGAGCTTAATGTAAAGATTGTCGGAAACGGCAATAAGGTTATTAAGCAGTCTCCGTCGGCAGATAATGAAATTCCGAAAAACGGAATGGTTGTTCTTTATACGGAAAATAAATCAGAGGAAACAGTTAAGGTTCCGAATTTTGATGGTCTTACAATAGCGGAAGCAAATCGGGTTGCCGCTTCGTATAATCTCAATATCAAAATTTCAGGTAATGATTCAAAAAATGCCAATGTAGTTGCATATAAGCAAAGTGAAGAGTATGGCAGTGAGGTTGGCATCGGATCGGTTATTACTGTATCATTTAAATCAAATCAAGCCCTGCTTGACTAATTTACAGCTTTAAGTATAATAATAAAATAAGTGTAGGCGGGCATTAATTTCAGCTTGTTTATTGCTTTTGGAGGAAAAGAAATGAAATTATCAGAAATATTAAAGGGCATAGATGTTCTGAATTCTTATGAGGAAACGGAAATTCTTGATGTAACACAGGATTCAAGGCTTGTTAAAAGCGGCAGCCTTTTTGTATGTGTTAAGGGAAACACCTTCGATGGTCATTCCGTAGCAAAGGAGATGCTTGAAAAGGGCGCTTCTGCTGTTATAACCCAAAAGGATTTAGGGCTTGAAAAGCAGGTTGTTGTTTCAGATACCCGCAAAATTTTTTCCTCTGTATGTGCAAACTTTTTCGGCAACCCTGCTGAAAAGCTTAAATTAATCGGCTTAACAGGAACAAACGGAAAAACAACAACAACCTTTCTTATTAAACAGATTCTTGAACAAACCGGCAGAAAGGTTGGTTTAATCGGAACTGTTCAGAATATGATTGGCAGCGAGGTTTTTCCTGCAAAATATACCACTCCCGATCCGTATGAGCTTCAGGGTCTTTTCAGAAAAATGGTTGATGCAGGCTGCGAATACTGCGTTATGGAGGTTTCCTCTCAGGCTCTGGCTCAGGGAAGAGTAAACGGACTGCATTTTCTTATCGGTGCATTTACAAATTTAACACAGGATCACCTTGATTATCATAAAACCTGGGAAAACTACTTTGAATCAAAAAGAATTCTTTTTGAAAACTGCGATGTTGCAGTAACGAATGCGGATGATGAAAACGGCTTAAAAATTGTTGATCAGCTTCCCTGCAGGGTTTTAACATATGGTGTAAATGCAGACAATGCAGATTATTGTGCAAAGAATGTCAGATTTAAAGCAGATGGTGTTGAATATGAGCTTGTTGCTGATTTTATCGGCAGAGTAAGCTGCCCGATTCCGGGAAGATTTTCAGTTTATAATTCACTTTGTGCAGCTTCTGTTGCTATTGCTCTCGGAATTGATTATAAGGATGTTATCTCGGCAATTTCAAAGTCTGCCGGTGTTAAGGGCAGAATAGAGGTTGTTCCTACAAATACGGATTATACAGTGATTATAGATTATGCGCATTCGCCGGATGGACTTGAAAATATTATTACCTCTCTTCGTGAAATTGCGAAAAACAGAGTTGTAACCGTTTTCGGCTGCGGTGGAGATCGTGACAGAACGAAGCGTCCGAAGATGGGAAAAATTGCTGCAGAGCTTTCGGATTTCTGTGTTGTCACATCAGATAATCCGCGCTCTGAAAATCCGTCAGCTATTATTGAGGATATTCTTGAAGGTATGAAAAATATTTCAACGCCTTATACTGTTGTTGAAAGCAGAAAGGATGCAATCCGCTGGGCAATGGAAAATGCACAGCCTGACGATATCATTCTTCTTGCCGGCAAAGGTCATGAAACCTATCAGATTCTGCCGACAGGTACGATTCACTTTGATGAAAGAGAAGTAATAGCAGAAATTTTAGGAAAGTAACAGGAGAACATAATGGAAGTGTTAACTCTATCCGAAATTGCACAGGCGTGCGATGGAGAATTTAACAAAGATGCTCAAATCAATTCAGTTTGCATAGATACAAGAAAGATAACAAAGGGCTGCCTTTTTATCTGTATAAAAGGTGAACGCTTTGATGCCCATCAGTTTGCTGATGAAGCTTTGGAAAAAGGCGCAGCAGCCGTTATGATATCAGAAGATATTGAGGTAAACGGAGCATATGTTAAGGTTGCAGATACAGCCAAGGCAATGCTCACTCTTTCGGGATATTACAGAAGAAAATTCAATATTCCTGTTGTGGGTTTAACCGGCTCAGTAGGAAAAACAACAACAAAGGAATTTACATATCTTGTTGTGAATGCAAAATATAATGCTATTAAAACACTTGGAAATCTTAATAATGAAATCGGTTTGCCTCAGATGCTTTTTCAGATTGACGAAGCAGTGGAGGCTGCTGTGATTGAAATGGGAATGAACCATTTTGGCGAAATTCACAGACTTTCAACTGCAGCAAAGCCAACAATCGGTCTGATAACCAATATTGGTGTATCCCATATAGAATTTCTTGGCTCAAGAGAGGGAATACTTAAGGCAAAGCTTGAAATATTGGACGGACTTACCGAAGATGCTCCGCTCATTTTAAACGGCGATAATGATTTGCTTAAAACAGTTAAATCCGACAAGCATAAGATTTATTTCTACGGAATGGAAGATAATGCAGATTTTAAAGCAGAGGATATAACTGAAATAAACGGGAATACCGAATTTACGGTTTCCTATTTCGGAAAGAAGCAGAAAATAACGGTTCCTCTTATCGGAATACATAATGTCTATAATGCCCTTGCAGCATTTGCTGTAGGCTATTGTCTTGACATTAAGGCTGAAATGGCAACCGATGCAATTGCTTCATACAAGCCTGAGGGAATGAGACAGAAAAGCGTAGCTATCAATGGTATTACTTCAATAGAGGATTGCTATAATGCTTCGCCCGATTCGATGAAGGCTGCACTGCAGACACTTTCTGCAACAGAGGGAAAGAAAAAAATAGCCGTTTTTTCTGATATGTTTGAGCTTGGCGATTATTCAGAAACAGCGCATACTGATGTTGGCAGAATGGCAGCTGAGTTTAAAGCCGATTATCTTCTTTGCTTTGGCAATGAATCAAGGCATATGGTAAACCGTGCAAAGGAAAAGGGATTGAAAAATGCTATTTGGTTTGAAAATCAGGAGGCTTTGATTGATAAAATTGAAGAAATAGCAGAAAACGGAGATGTTATTGTTTTTAAGGCAAGCAGAGC
>JAIDJS010000197.1 GCA_029052085.1 Eubacterium sp. | reverse complement strand
GTATAAAAAAAGAATAAAGTTATAAAAAAAATAGTGCAAACTGCTTAACGTTGTGATATAATTGTTCACAGAAAATTTAAAGGGGGAATTTTTATATGTCTGAAAAAGGCGGATCTAAAATCGGTCAATTTTTTACAGATGTAAAAACACACTGGACTAAGCCTGCACCGGGCAAGTATGTTCCTTACAGAGAATACCTTGATATTCTTGTAGGCAACGGAAGCAACTATGTAGGCAATAAAACACTTGAATACCTTACCTTCGCGGCAAGCTGTTATTTAATGATGTATCATTACAAGCTGCCGTATTTAACATTTTCCATAATTGCGCTTATCAATATGCCGCTTAATTATATATGGACAATGATGGGATGGGTAATTAATGACAACCTTGGCTTTCTGCCTAAAAAAACCGAGCGGAAATTCAATGGTGTATATTTCCTGCTTATCATTATAGGCTTGTCTATGATTATAGGCGATTATTCACAGCTTTTTGATCAATCCGGAAATTTCGTTACATATCTTAACGGGCTTGAGGGTATAAGTGCCGCATCGGCATTCAAAATCCTCGGCACACATATATTATGGAACGGCTGGTCCGGCGCAAGAAATATTTTCTGGCGCAAAAAGCTGATTCCGAAATTCGGAAGATACAAGTATTCCTTATACTGTGATATTGTTCCGAAAACCATTATGGTATTCCTGATTGGCTGGCTGCCTTTCTATACCACAATTACAGATGTTACAACAAGAGTATGGGTTGCAAACCTCTTATTCTCTATTTATAACCTGTTCGGCTTTGCAAGCGGAACAAAAAGCCAGCTTGAAAACTGTGCGCAGAACTGCAGTCCGAATGTACGCGAAAGAATTTTTGTAAGAACATATCCTATCAAGCTTTCACACTTTGCGCAATCTATCCTTGCCATTCTTCTTCCTGTATTTATCGGTATGACAAAGGATAAATGGGCAGATATTGCCGTATTCAAATACATTATACCATTTACATTTCTTGCTTCAGCAATACTAACGATGATTTTTGCAGGAAGAATTAAGGAAAGAATTCCGCAGCCGCCTATTGAAAAGAAGGTTACCATCAATTTCTGGGACGGCATTTTCGGTGTAATGAGAAACAAATACAGATGGACATTAACTATCGTTGGTCTTCTTGATTCTCTCGGAAATGGTATGCTTGCATTTACAACAATTCTTTATCTCTACACCTTCCGTCTGAGCGGTCTTACATACAGCTTATTGGTTGCGTTGATATCCTTTGCAGGCCCCCCCCCGGATTTCTTTACACCTTATTTTATAAAGAGATTTTCATACAAGCTGATTATGATTTTCTATCAGCTTTCAAGAGCTCTTTGCTACACCTTAATCGTTTG
>JAIDJS010000196.1 GCA_029052085.1 Eubacterium sp. | reverse complement strand
GCGGGAAGAATATTAAAAACATTATAAAAGCCCTTATAATTTGCAAAAAGCCTTTTATCCTCAACAGAAAAAAGAAGCCCATCGCCTATTTCAACATCATAGGCATCAAAATCAATTTGGGGGCGGACAAAATCGCAGGCTGTGCATTTATAATCGCCAAGCTGGCTGTAATGATAAAAATTATAATGAAGAGGTGCCCCGCATTTTTTACAGAATCTTCCCTCTCTGATTTCACGGGAGCCTTTATCATCCAGCACCTTTTCACTTATTCCGTAGGTTACAAAATCATTGCCGCTGTCCATTGCAAGAAAAGCCGACAGCGCATCATCTCCGTTTACGATAACCTTCATATCCGGAGCAGACTGCATACTTTCCTTTAAAATATTCATTGTAATATCAATTTCCCCGTATCTGTCTAGCTGATCACGGAACAGATTGGTAAGCACCATATAATCCGGCTTAAAATGAGGAAAAACCCGCCTTGTTGAAGCCTCATCAATTTCAATTGAGGCATAATCCGCATCAAGATTGCCGTTCAGCTTTGCCCCAAGAGCAAAGGCGGCAACAACGCCGTTAAGCATATTTGAACCTGTATGATTGCATACAACACGATAGCCCTCTGCTTCAAGCGCCGCACAAAGCATATTATTCGTAGTGGTTTTTCCGTTTGTACCGCAGACAATAAAAATATCTTTTTTTACCTGAGCAGCAAGCTCCTTTAAAATGGACGGACAAATTCTTAATGCAATCTTACCCGCCCATGTTACACCATGCTTATGAAATACCCTAACACTTATTTTTTCAACTATTTTTGCTGCCCAGACAGCAAGCATCCTGCGAAAATTCATAATGTATTTATCCTTATTTTTTTAATAATCACTATTAATGAATTATAACAAACTATTGAATAATTATCAATAAAAATCAAATATAAGAAAGAATTTATATTTAACTATTCATATCGCTTGTATCAATTAAATTACTGATATACTCTGTTTTGCCGGAAAGTACATCATCATAAAAGCTCTGCTTCCAATCAATATAATCAATGCTCTTCTGAAGCGCAGCAACTTTATGTAGCAGTTCTTCCCTTTTTTTATCAAGAATCTTCTTTCGTTCGGGTATGGTTGATGGACCCAAAAGGCAAAGATCAAGATATTCCTTCATTTCCTGAATACTCATTCCGCAGTTTTTTAAACAAACAAGGCTTTTTATCCAGGCAACATTCTTTTCATCAAATATTCTGTAATTATTTTTATCTCTTTTGATATTAGGAACCAAACCTTCATTGCAATAAAACTTCAATGTTTCATACGGCATTTCAACCTGTTTGCAAACATCTTTCATCGTAAACATAAAATTACCTCAAAAAATTTCAAAAAAAGACTTGACCGGTAGTAACTACCGTGTTTTATACTTGCATTGTAACAGAAAAAACAATATTAATCAAGGGGGCTTCTTATGAACGATTTTATCTATTCGTATCCGACAGAAGAGAAGGAAGTAAAGAAAGGCAAAACCTTGGCTGTATATTTTTCAGTCAGCGGTAATACGGAAAGTGCTGCAAATTATATTGCAAAGGCAACAGTTTTTGAGCTTGAACCAAAAGATACCTATACAGATGATGATCTGAATTGGAGAGATGAAAATAGCCGTGTGAATTATGAGCACAACAACGAAAGCGCAAGAAATATTAAACTTGTATCTTCAACAGTAGATAACTGGGATAAATATGATACTGTATTTATCGGCTATCCGAACCGGTAGGGCGATATGCCGATGATTATGTACACCTTTTTTGACACCTATGATTTTTCAGGAAAAACAATCATTCCCTTTAATACACACGGCGGAAGCGGTTTTTCAAACACAATAAATTCTATTAAGGAATTAGAGCCTGCCGCAAATGTTGATCGCAACGGCTTTACTGTATCAAGAAACAATGTAAATGAATCGGAGTCTGAAATCATTGCATGGCTTGGTAATTTAGGTTATAATAAGTAAAAGTATTTTATCCAAAGCAAAATATTTTAAAGTCAAAATAAGAATATAACAGTAAGGAGTAATGAATGATGAAAGTATTATTGGTAAACGGAAGTCCCCATAAAAACGGATGCACCTATACCGCACTTTGCGAGGTTGCCAAAACGCTTAACGAAGCGGATATTGAAACTGAAATTTTCTGGATACAGAACAAGCCGATTGGAGGCTGCATCTCATGTCATTCCTGCACCAAGCTTGGCAAGTGTGCTTTTGATGATGTTGTAAATGAATTCAGGGAAAAAGCCATGGAGGCAGATGGCTTTGTTTTCGGATCACCTGTTCACTTTTCTTCGGCATCGGGAAATATTACAGCCTTTATGGACAGATTGTTTTATTCCGACTTCTGCGGAAACAGAGGGCTTGCATTCAAGTATAAGCCCGCCGCAGCCATTACATCAGCACGAAGAGCAGGCACAACAGCAACCTTTGATCAGCTTAATAAGTATTTTACTTTTTCTCAGATGCCTGTCATTTCATCAAGGTATTGGAATATGGTGCACGGGGCATCAGCCGAAGAGGTTTTGCAGGATGAAGAGGGTATGCAGACGATGCGTATTCTTGGCAGAAATATGGCATACTTTTTAAAATGTATTGACGCAGGCAAAAAGGCAGGAATCCCTTTGCCCGAAAAAGAAAAAACAAAGTTTACGAATTTTATAAGATAATCCGGCACATTGCTGAAAGCCTTCCTATTGGGACACCCTACGGAAGGCTTTTTTATATCAGAAATCCTTTATAATATCATAATTCCTATATTAAAATTCCGTTTTTGTTGACAATACGGCAATTAAAAGCTAAGCTAAAAAGAAAGAGGTGGTAAAAATGAATGTTTATGAATTACTCAGCTTAAAAATCATTCCGCAGGAAATTTCAGATTCTATTTATGAACAAAGGGAAGCAAACACCTTTCATACCCCTTACAAAGATGAAATCCGCCTGTTTTCCTGTATAAAGCAAGGAAACCTTGAAATGCTGATAGAGCATCTCAAAGGCTTCTTGGGAAGCGGAATTGTTGTAGGCAATATGTCCAAAAACAACAGCAGACAGCATCAATATATGGCAGTCAGCTGTATTACACTGGCAACACGATACGCAATTCAAGGCGGAATGAACGAAACAGACGCCTATAATTTTTCAGATGATTTTATAAGAACAATAGATACAATTGAAAACCCGATGCACATTATGGAATATCTTGCCGAAAAGATCATTGAACTTACAAATCTTGTTGCTTCCAATTCAAAAAAACTAAAGTATTCCCCTCATATAAGAAAATGTATGGCATATATCAACAAAAATTTGCATAAAAAAATCAATGTAAAAGACTTAGCCGATGAATGCGGATTGTCTGAGGATTATATTTCCCACCTTTTCAAAAAAGAGGTTGGCGAAAATCTAAGCAGCTTTATTTTAAAGCAGAAGCTTGAGCTTTCAAAAACGCTTTTATTTGAGGAATTTGACAGCAGCAAAATCTGCTACACACTTGGCTTTTGCTCACAATCGCATTTTATTTCCGCATTCAAAAAGGAATACGGTATAACACCAAGAGAATTCATAGCCTTAAATAAATAATTCGTTTGACTTAAACCTCATCTTCCTATATACTGAAAGATGAGGTTTTAATTTACAATATTTTAAAAGAGGGTGAAAATTTGGAAAACAAAAAATATTTAACAGCCAAAGAAAGGATTTGCTTTACGGTTGGTGCTTTCGGCCGTTCGGGAATTTATACATTGATGTCTATGTTTGCACTTGTGTTTTTCCAGAACGGAGCAGGATTATCACTTAAGCAAAGCACATCAATCATTCTTATAGGCAGGATTTTTGATGCACTGAATGACCCCGTTATGGGTATGATTGTTGACAAAACAAAAACAAAATGGGGAAAAATGCGGCCTTATCTCCTTTTTGCGCCTATACCGATTGCCGTATGCACCGTGCTTCTTTTTACTGCCCCGTTTACGGACGGCTCATCTGCTGCTTTTGCCTGGGCATTGTTTACTTATATTATATGGGGCATAGCCTTTACGATTCAGGATGTTCCGTTTTGGGGACTGTCATCGGTAATTACTCCGCTTGAAAGTGAAAGAACCTCTTTCATTTCAACGGCAAGGCTTGGTTCAACCTTCGGAGGAATTCTGCCGGCACTGCTTGTTCCTATCTTTTATCAGTCAAATCTTGGATACAAAACAGGATTTTTTGTTTCTGCAGTTTTATTCGCTGTTCTCGGCTGTGCGCTTTCCATTCTGATTTTCTTTGTTTCAAAGGAAAGAGTACCGAAAATGGATCACACTCCGTCTTTCAGAGAAACCTTTACCGTTATGGGCAAAGATAAGGTGCTTATCATCGTTATCCTTGCTTCGCTGCTCGGCTCAACTATGGTAATGGCAAATCAATGTGCAGACTACATAGGAAATTATCTGATTATTCAGAATTACACGGATTTTTCAAAAATATTTGATTCAGTCGGTACAATTCTTCCTAATGTTGATGCCGCAGCGGCATATGATTTTTGGATTCCGAGAGGAACAATTGTTACAACCCTGACAGTTGCAATCGGTGTAGGAATGATTCCTGCAATGGCTATATTCCCATTGCTCAGAAAAAAATTCTCATTAAAGCAGATTTATATAGGCTCTGCTGCATTCGGCTTAGCTGTTCATCTTCTTTGCTACATTGCTTTTGCAAGCAATATTCAGAATATCAATATATATATTCTTTGGGTAATGCTGTTCCTTATGGGACTTCCGCTTGGTATTTACAACGTTATTACCTACGCACTTATTGCAGATGCAGTTGATTACCTTGAATGGAAAACAGGCGAGCGCCACGAGGGTGTATGCTTCTCTTTCCAGACCTTTTTATCAAAGGTTAACGCAGGTATTGCAACCGCCGTTTTCGGACAGCTGCTTGACAGATCCGATTTTAAAGCAGTGGACAAATCACTTGTTGACGTTGCAGGAAGACAGATATTTTTCCAGCAAAGCGCAGATACGCAAAAAATACTTTTAGCACTTGTAACAATCGTTCCTGCAGTTGGTTTTTTACTTACCATTCTTCCTATGCTGTTCAATGATTATACAGGAAAAACAAAGGAAAAGGCTCAAAAAGAGCTTGAAGCTTCAAGAACAGAGAAAATGAATGACGAAATATAATCACTAAAATTCACAAAGCCGTGTAAAGTCAAAAACTTTACACGGCTTGTTTTTATATTTTACTATATATTGTTTCAAAAACACTCTGTATATACCATATATTTTAAAACATATTACTCTTCAATACCTAAAATGGACTGCGCATCATTACTGTCAAGTATTTCCACTTTACGTAAATTCTTCTGAATAATATCATTTCTGTGGTCTGCTTCATCAAGCACCTTGCCTGCTTCCTCAACCTTTTTCTTCGCTTTCTGAAGAAGATCACCAAATTTATCATACTGCGTTTTAGCAGCGCCGAGAACCTTCCAAACCTCATTAGCCTTCTTATTGATTGCCATAGTTCTGAAGCCCATCGCAAGCGAGGACAGCAAAGCAGTTATCGTGCTTGGACCTGCTACCATAACGCCCTCTGCATGAAGCTTTTCGGCAACGCCGTTTTTGCTTGAAGTAATTTCAGCATATAACCCCTCCGTAGCAAGATACAGAATGGCAAACGGTGTTGTTTCAGGCGTGCTGATATACTGACGTACAAGCCGTGCTTCATCACGCACTCTTCTTTCAAGCGCTTTTCTGGACTGCTCAACTAATTCGGCATCACCTGCTTCGGAAGCCTCAACAAGCCGGACATAATCCTCCATAGGGAATTTTGAATCAACGGGAAGATATGTAATTCCGTCATCCTCCTGATTCGGAATTCGGATAGCAAATTCAACCTGACCGTTATATTTCGGATTGGTCTTAACATTCGTATCATACATACCGGGAATGGTTTCATCCAGAATATTGCCAAGCTGAACCTCAGCCCATGTTCCTCTTGCCTTAACATTTGTAAGCACCCTGTTCAAATCGGCAACTTTATCTGTTACTCCGGAGGAAAGCTCTTTCATTTCGCCAAGACTTTTATAAACATTCTGAAGCTGTTCGGAAACGGTTTTAAACGAGGCATTCAGACGCTGATTAAGTGTATCAGTAAGCTTTTCATCTACGGTTTTTCGCATTTCCTCAAGCTTCTGTTCGTTGCTGTTCTGCATAAGAAGAATAGATTCGCTGATTCTTTTTGTCTGCTTTTCGGCATTATTATTTAAGGATTCATTAATTTTGAGCATCTGCTCATAATTCTTTTCCGTTAAGCCGTGCATCTGCTCGGAAATGCTGCGAAACGCCTCTCCCGACTGTTTGGAATTGATATCAAGCTTCTGATCAAGCAGAGCGATACTGTTGTTTATTGCTGAATGATCCATAACAGGCTTGTTTCTTGAAATCATAACAATTGCAATGATTACAAGCACAATTAAAACCGCCAGCAGGGCAATTATAAAAATATCCATATGTAAACCTCCGTTTTTTATACAATTATTCTATCATACTTAATTGTTCAAAACAACAAAATTAGTACAAAAAACGGGACAGATAATTTTTATTTATCCTTTTTATCCTCTTCGTCTTCCATTTTTGCAATCATCAGCTCAGCCTTATGTATTAAAGGATATGTAAAAGCGAGAACTAAAAGCACCACCCCAAATATAAAGCAACAAAAACTTTCTAATTCTAAATCAATATGATTTTGCACATCTATTAGAGTAATAATAGCATAACATATGCTAACTACAATTGAAGCACCGAATAGCCATATTCTTATTTCAGATAATTTTTTCATAAAACCACCTCTTTTGTTAACAATTCCATTATATGACTAATTGTCATATTCTTCAATTGCTTGTATGACATAATGTCATTAAGGTGATATAATGGGTAGCAATCTAAAAAAACTTAGAAAAGAAAAAGGCTTATCACAAATAGCAATGCAGATAGAAACAGGCATTGACCAAGCCTTAATTTCAAAATTTGAAAACGGAGAAAGAATACCTCCAACGGATACTTTAATTCTTCTTGCAGATTTCTTTAATACGAATATTGACTATCTTTTAGACAGAACAGATAATCCTAAAAAAATATAACGAACGCTTTTTGATTCATCAAAAGGCGTTTTTTCTTTGTTGATATTGATTAACATACTTTGCTATGGTAAAATATCGCAAGAGGTATAAGATTATGGAAAAATTATGGAAAAAGAATTTAAGAGATATTGAGCCGTATGTTCCCGGCGAGCAGAGCAAGGAGCAGAACATTGTTAAAATCAATGCCAATGAAAACCCTTATCCTCCTTCTCCGAAGGTAATTGAAGCTATCAGAAATTTTGACAGCAGTAATTTAAAATTTTATCCCGATGCAAATGCTTATGAATTTAAAAGGGCTGTTGCGGAATATTACAATGTTGAAATCGAAAATGTATTCTTAGGAAACGGCTCTGATGATGTTATTGCCCTTGCCTTTCAGGCATTTTTTAACAGTAAAAAGCCGATTGCTTACCCCGATATTACCTACAGCTTTTACCCTGTATGGTGCCGGCTTTTCAATATTCCTTACAAAACCTATCCGCTTAAAAATGATTTTCGCATAGATATTGAAGATTACAGGGAGGAAAACGGCGGCATAGTTATACCGAATCCGAATGCTCCAACCTCGCTCGGAGAGGGGCAGGCTTTTATTGAAAAGCTTATGGAATACAATAAAGACAGTGTTGTTATTATTGACGAGGCTTATGTTGATTTCGGCGGTTTTTCAAGCGTTGAGCTTACCAAAAAATACGAAAATCTGCTTGTTACGGGTACATTTTCCAAAAGCCGAAGCCTTGCAGGCATGAGAATCGGCTACGCAATCGGAAGCAAAGAGCTTATCTCTGTACTTGAAGCAGTTAAGAATTCCTATAACAGCTATACTGTAAACAGCCTATCAATGGCTGTCGGCACTGCTGCAATCAAAGATACGGAATATTTCAGAAAAACCGTAGCAAAGGTTATCAAAACAAGAGAAAGAGTAACCAAGGAGCTTATAAGTCTGGGCTTTACAGTGCTTGATTCGCAGACTAACTTTTTGTTTGCAGCAAACGAAAAGCTTGATATGAAAGATTACTTTGAATGGCTTAAAACGCAAAGGGTATTTATTCGATATTTCAATCTGCCGAGAATAAACCGCTATGTTCGTATTACGATTGGAACAGACGCAGAAATGGATATCTTCCTTCAAAAAACAAAGGAATATTTGAGTAAATAAGCATTTTCCTGTATAAAACCATGCACAAAGAGTCATATAACAATTTGGGGTAAAACACTTTATGCGTAACATTTGTTTGGCATATATTTCATGCAATCAATCATATAGCCGTGATTTTGAAAAGCAATTAAAAAGCATTGATTTTAAAAAGCTTACACATATTGCAATTGCCTTTTCAACCATTAAGGAAGAAAACGGAGCATGGATTCCGTTTTTATCCTCTGATGTAATAAACGGCATAAAAAAAATACAAGCTGAAATTGCTGTTCAGAATGCAGCTACAAGGCTCATTTTATCAATAGGCGGAGCCAATTGTGACGGATTCTGCCAGGCTTCTTCAACTCATAACGCAAGAAAACACTTTACGGAAAAAGCAGTAAAACTGATAAACGAATTGAATTTAGATGGTATTGATATTGATTGGGAATTTCCCGGAGAATCCGCTTTGGGAATTGCAAGCTGCAAACACTGCAAAAAGGATTTTATTTTGCTTCTGAAAGAGCTTCGAAAACAGTTAAATTCAAACCAATTATTAACTATCGCAGCAGGCTCCAACCGATATTTCGGACTTAACGTTAAACAGATAGAAAACATTATTGATTATGTTTTTGTAATGACATATGACCTTGGATATATGCATTCAAATATATATCTTTCAAAAATGTTTATAAACATGTGGCATCTTTTCGGAATATCTAAAAATAAGCTTTGTATAGGCGTTCCCCTCTACGGAAGAAATTTAAAACATCTGGAGGAGGATTTGCGCTTCAACGAACTTTCAAAGGGAAAAATAACAAATTTTCTGGGGCAGAGCTTTTCCTATTATAACGGCAGCAAATGGTGCTTTGATACAGAAAAGGATGTTAAAAAGAAAGCATTATGGGCGCAGAAGAAAGGGCTGGGCGGTATCTTCTGCTGGGAAATAAAAGGCGATGATAATAATCGTATTCTGAATGCAATGAACGAAAAAACATCCTGATAAAACTCTATATAAAACATTAAAAGCCACGAAAATCGCGGCTTTTTTCTTATTCTGTAAATCTCATTTTATTTCCTGTTCCAAATTATTAAAAACTTCCGTATCAAAAAATTCAGCAATTGTTATATTAATACCGTCACAAATTTTTTTGATTGTTGCAACACCTGTATTTTTACTTTGATTGTACATAATTGATTTTATAGTTGTATGCGGCACACCCGATATTGTTGCCAGCCTGCTTACCGAAAGATTATTCTCTTCGCAAAGCTGAGCAATCCTTTGCTTAACCGCCTCATGTATATCCATAAAATCACTCCTAACAAAATCATTTTATATATTTTGCTAGGAGAAATTAGACTATACATAGTACAATTT
>JAIDJS010000195.1 GCA_029052085.1 Eubacterium sp. | reverse complement strand
TGCTGATATTGAAGACAAAAAGCTTGATGAAGCTGAAATTCTTAAAAAGGCAGTTCAGCATGATTTGGTAAAATATCGTCTTATCCCTGAGCTTATAGGACGAATTCCGGTTATAACAGTACTTGAGAATCTTGATAAAGAGGCTCTGGTAAGAATTATGATTGAGCCAAAGAACTCTATTTTAAAGCAATATACAAAGCTTTTTGAAATGGATGATGTTATCCTTGAATTTAAAAAGGACGCACTTCAGGCAGTGGCTGAAATTACGCTCGAAAGAAAAACAGGCGCCAGAGGATTGCGAAGTGTTCTTGAAAATGCTTTAAGTGATTTGATGTATAGAATACCAAGCGAGCCTACAGTTGAAAAAATTATTATTACTGAGGATTGTGTTAGAAACGGTGCTGAACCTATCGTTTTGAAAAATCCAAAAAAGGAAGCTAAGAATTTAACAGTTTCTTCATTAAAAAATGCTTGATATTTAAAGTTTAAAATTAAAAAGCAAGGTTAGATACCTTGCTTTTTTTTATATATTATTATATAATACAGACAATTATTTTTGATTGAGGATAGTATGGAACATTCAGAATATATAAATGAGTTATTAAATATGCCCGTAATTCCGTTAAGAGGGCTTGTTGTGTTTCCTGAAATGATGCTTCATTTCGATGTGGGAAGAAAAAAGAGTATATCCGCTTTAAAGCATGCAATGAACAGCAATCAAAAGGTTTTTCTGGTTGCTCAGCGCGATGCTGCAGTTGATGAGCCAAATATCGATGACTTATACTCTGTAGGTGTTATATGCACTATAAAGCAATTGGTTAAAATTCCTAATTCAGATAATGTCAGAGTTGTTGTTGAGGGAAATGAAAGAGGCGCTTTAATTGCCTTTTCTCAGTTCAAACCATTCATTATGGGTACAATTGATGTACTGCTTCCGAATGATTATGTTGAGGCTGATGAAGATAAGGCTTATATCAGGGCAATTAAAAAGGAATTTGAGTTATATGCTTCAATCATTCCTAAAATCAGCAATGATGTTAAGGTAAATGTTATTTCAATCAATGACGGAGCAAGGCTTTGCGATTTTATTTGTTCTAATTCTTTTATAGATTATGAAGAAAAGCAGGAAATACTTGAAGCCGTTGAAATCATTGACAGATTGACCAAGCTGTTTGTAATTCTAAAAAAGGAAAATGCAACACTTGAAATTGAAGCAGAAATCCAGCATAAGGTTCAGGATGCAATAGACCAGAATCAGCGTGAATATTATCTTCGTGAAGAGCTGAAAGTAATTTCAGAATCTCTTGGTGACGGCGATAATCCTATTGAAGAAGCTGATGCGTACAGAAATAAAATTGATAAGCTTGATTGCAGCTTGGAAATAAAAGAAAAGCTTTTAAAAGAATGCAGCAAGCTTTCTAAAATGCCAAGCGGGTCACACGAAGCAACGGTTGTAAGAAGCTATCTGGATAAGTGTTTGGAAATCCCGTTCGGCAAATACACAAAGGATTCCATTAATCTCGAAAAAAGCAGAAAAATTCTTGATAAAGAGCATTATTCACTTGATAAGGTTAAAGAGCGAATTATTGAGTCACTTGCCGTTTTTAAAAGAAATCCTGATTTTACCGGTCAGATTGTCTGCCTTGCAGGTCCTCCGGGAGTTGGTAAAACCTCAATCGTAAAAAGCCTTGCAAAAAGTATGAACAGGAAATATGTTCGGATTGCTCTTGGCGGTGTGCACGATGAAGCAGAAATCAGAGGACACAGAAAAACTTATATTGGCGCAATGCCCGGCAGAATTGTTGACGCAGTAATCAAAAGCAGGGTAATGAATCCTATCATTCTTCTTGATGAGATTGATAAGGTTGGCAATGATTATAAGGGTGATCCGTCATCAGCACTTCTGGAAGCCTTGGATCCGGAACAGAATTTCAGTTTTAATGACCACTATATTGATTTTCCTGTTGACTTAAGCAAAGTATTGTTTATAACAACAGCAAATGATGTTTCAGCCATTTCTGCACCGCTTTTTGACAGAATGGAGGTTATTGAGCTTAATTCATATACATCAGAAGAAAAATTCCATATTGCCAAGGATTATCTAATCAAAAAGGAAATGAAAAAGCATAATCTTAAGGCAAGTGAGTTCAAAATTTCAAATGATGCTATATACAGCTTAATAGAATGCTATACTGCCGAAGCAGGTGTAAGAAACCTTGAAAAAAATATTGCATCTCTTTGCAGAAAGGCTTCTGTAGCTCTTGAATCTGATGTAAAATCATTTAAAGTAACAGATAAAAATATTGAAGAACTATTAGGTCCTAAGAAATACCGGCAGGATAAAATCAGCAAAACCAATCTTGTCGGCACAGTAAATGGTCTTGCATGGACAAGAGTCGGCGGTACACTTCTTCCGATTGAGGTATCTGCTTTAAACGGCACCGGCAAAATAGAATTAACAGGTAACCTCGGCGATGTTATGCAGGAGAGTGCCAAAACAGCCGTTTCCTATGTTCGTTCAAAATCAGCTGATTTCGGAATAGACAGTGATTTTTATAAAAACAAGGATATACATATTCATGCACCTGAAGCAGCCATTCCGAAAGATGGACCGTCTGCCGGTCTTGCTATTACCACTGCAATCGTTTCTGAACTGACAGGAATTCCGATTAAAGCCGATGTTGCAATGACAGGGGAGATTAGCCTTAAAGGAAAGGCACTTCCAATCGGCGGTCTGAAAGAAAAAAGTATGGCAGCATATAAAGCAGGCTGTTCAACTGTAATTATTCCGAATGACAATGTTAAGGATCTTGCTGAAATTTCTAATGAGGTTAAACATACATTAACTTTTATTCCTGTTTCAGGCTTTGATGAGGTTATAGCAAATGCACTTGAATATATACCAAGTGCAAAAGCAGAAAAAACCAGCAAAAAAACAATCATAAACAAAAATGCGAAGGAAAAGCGAGAAATCGTTACTCAGTAAAAAACTATGAATTTTAATAAAGCAGAATTTGATAAAGCATTTGGAATATCTCAGCAGCTTCCCGTATCTGACAAACCCGAAATTACTTTTGCCGGCAGATCAAATGTTGGTAAAAGCTCTCTGTTAAACAAGCTTTTTAACCGTAAAAATCTTGCCAGAGTCAGCTCTGTTCCCGGAAAAACAGTTACAATTAACTTTTACAATGTAGATAATCAGCGATTTGTTGATTTGCCGGGCTACGGATATGCAAAAATATCAAAGCAGGAACGAGATCGATTCGGCGAACTGATGGAAGGGTATTTTCAAAGCGGCAGACAAATAAATCTTGTAGTTCAGCTTATTGATATGAGGCATAAACCTACTGCAGATGATTATTCTATGATAAGCTTTCTTGAGCAAATGAATATTCCGTTTATTGTTGTATTAACAAAGGCTGATAAACTGAAGAAAAAAGAATATGCGTCAAGAGAGCAATCTATAATAACTGAATTAAATAACCCTGAATATCCTGTAATTCCGTTTTCATCTGTAACAGGGCAGGGCGTTGATGAAACTAAAAAACTTATTGAAATGGCTCTTGATATATAAGGAGGATATAAAGA
>JAIDJS010000194.1 GCA_029052085.1 Eubacterium sp. | reverse complement strand
GTAATGTACATCTCTATTTTTTGAATAATAGCATCATTACACTTCGTTCGCTGCATATCCGTTTTCATTGTTTCGTCAAAATACGCATCATCTTCTACGGTAAAATCATATTGTTCCGGTGAAATAGATGTTATCAAATTATTCAATTTTTCCCCGACAGAAAACGCCCTGAAATTTTTAGCTAAAAATGAACCCTTTACGGGTTGGCGTTCTATTTCTTCACGATATTTAGTAACGGCAACCTGTTTAGTTTTATAGGTTCCATCTTGATTTTTGTTACTATAATCAGTTTTTGTTTCGTAATCAGTATAGGGTATTTGATTTCGGTAACACGCCACTCCCTCGTAAGTACAATTAAATTGTTTATCAATAGTTTCAAAAGGATAGTATCCATTCGTTACAGAGATAATTTCAATTTCTTTATAAATATCAGGTGTTATATCAGGCGCATATCTAATGGAACGGAGAAAGTTTTCAAAAGCTACATTAGGATCAATTACATTTTTAATAATTTTAATTGTATTCGTTTTTCTGTTTTCTTGTCTTTTTTGTTCATTTGATATAGCATAAATTATACGGACAGCATTTGCTTCATCAGGTGCAAGATCCAATACCCTGTTACAGTATTTTAATGCGTTATTTAAGTCATTCTGATCCATAAATTGCTGTGCTCTGATAAGAAGATTTTCTATTTCGGTAGTATGATCAATTTCAACCTTACCTTCAATTTCAGTAAACATTTTCTTTGTTCTTCAACTGAATATTTGCAGCCACAGGTTTGACATATAAAAACACCGTCTTGTTTCATTAAGTCTGTGCTGCCACACATTTCGCAAGTTAACTGTTTCATTTTAATACCCTCCTGATTACTTTAAATTTTTTATCTTTATATTTCGTTCGGTTAAAAGTAAATCAATTTGATTAATAATTTCCAATTTATTATCCCCTGTTCTTAATTCATTTACCTTGTTTGCAATTTTAGATTCAAGGTCTGCAAGTGCATTATTGCTCGTGGGATCGCTGTATTTTGCCTTTTCAGCGAGCTTTTTAAGTTGCTGTTTTATTTCGGGATTATTCTCCTTTTCTGCAAGCATTTCAATATCGCATATAAGAGATTTAATAAAGAAAGTCTGTTCCTTAACCTTTTGTTCAACATCATTAACAATATCTGCTGCCGCACTTGCTTTGACAATGGCAATTGCATAAAACGCAAGCACAAGCACATCAACGATTACACCAACCCAATAAGGGATTTGAGGTACAGCCATTGCAACTACACCAACAATCAGTGAAACAATCAGACCTGAAAAAGCAAGATTAATAATCGGAACATTCAAAAACACCTTGCTTTTATTTTCTTCTTTAAAAAACAGAAAACTGCAAATCAGATTGCCGATAAATGCAATTGTGATGAACGCATAGCCAACCCAAAATGATGAACCAACAGAAGAAAGACCAACTGTTTCATTTGCAGCAACAAAAGTAATCACATTGAAAACTGCAAGAGCAATTGCCCAGCAAATGCCATAATACTTAAAATATTTTTTCATAGCAATTCTCCTTATAAAATACTTAAAAGCAGTTGAGATTTTAAGTTGTTGAACTCTTCATCTGTCAGCATTCCTGCCTCTTTCATCATCGTTATTTTTTCTATCTTTGCTTTGAATGCAGACATATCGTCTGCCTGCTGCGGCTGATTATTTACACTTTCAAAAGCGTTATTCACCGCACTGCCTACAACTCCGCCGACTGCATCGCCAACGCCTGCCATTGTGCCAAAACCAACACCCATGTTTGTGAACTGTCCTACTGCCTCGTTTTGTGCCACATCCTGCGCAACATCAAAGCCACGCTCCTGCTGATAGGTATAGCCTTCCTGCGCACGCTTTGTTGCCATTGCCTGCGATTCAATCACTGTTCTTTGTGCCTGTGTTTCAGCATCAATAACAGCAGTTTGCTGTCTTAACTTTGCCTCTGCAGTATCTGCATACTGTCTGAAATGAAGTGACTTGAATTTTTCATAAGATGCTTCGCCATCAGGTTTAACAATCGTTGTAATGAAGAATCTTTCAAGGGCAATACCGTAATCAGAAAAATCAGGTTGTAACATTTTGAGAAGTGCTGACGAAATTTCGTTCAACCGTTCGTCAATTTCAAATATACTGATTTTCTGCTCACGGATAACCTGCGCAATGTAAGACTTGACCTTTGTCATAAGGAATGCACGGAAATATCTTGTCAGATTCTCTGTGCCGACTAATTTAAGCAAAAGCTTTCTGCTATCATCTGCACGCAGGCTCATTTCACCGCTTGCACCGATTGAAATAGGGAAATTATATGTAGGCTCCATAAACTGAACCTTGCTGTCCGTTCCCCACTTAATCGCCATTTGCTCGGTTTTGTTGATGAAATAAACCTCACAGTGAAACGGAGTTTGTCCATCAGTTGTGCGATTAAGAGCCTTGCCGATTTTAGGAATATTCTGGGTTTCAAGCGTATAACGACCAGCACCGAACAAATCAAGTGCCTGTCCGTTCATCATAAAGATTGCCTCTTGCGACTCGTGGACAATCAACTGGGTCAAGGAGTTAAAATCCTCGCAAGGGTGT
>JAIDJS010000193.1 GCA_029052085.1 Eubacterium sp. | reverse complement strand
GGGGGCGCGGAGATGTGTATAAGCGCCCGCGGTTACATAAGCAGCCATTCTGCCGTCATCAAGAGCAGCAACAACATCCGCGCTGTTTGCAAGATCTCCGCGCGCAAAATTGAGAATTCTTACAGTGTTTTTCATTTTGTCAATATTTGCTGTACAGATTAATTCTTTTGTTTCGGGAGTAAGAGGAACATGAACTGTAATGTAGTCTGCAGCAGGGAAGATTTCATCAAGATTATTATTAACAGTAACCTCTTTCTTAAGCGTTTCAGCTAATTCGGCTGTAAGAAACGGGTCGTAGCCGATGACATCCATTCCAAGGTCAACTGCTGCGTTTGCAACAAGTCTGCCGATAGCGCCAAGGCCGATAACGGCAAGTGTTTTGCCCTTGATTTCAGGACCTGCGAAAGCACTCTTGCCCTTTTCAACACTCTTGCTTACATTTTCGTCATTCTTGATGGTTTTGCACCAATCAATAGCCTTTGTAATCTTTCGGCTTGAAAGAAGAAGTCCGCAGATTACAAGCTCCTTTACTGCATTGGCGTTTGCACCTGGTGTGTTGAAAACAACGATGCCCTTATCTGTGCAGTCAGCAACAGGAATATTGTTTACGCCTGCACCTGCTCTTGCGATTGCAAGAAGAGATTCGGGCATTTCCATTTCGTGCATCGAAGCAGAACGAACCATGATTGCTTCCGGATTTTCAACGTTGTCACCGCAGATGTATTTTTCAGTATCAAATTTGGAGATACCGACATTTGAAATTTTATTTAAGGTTTTGATATGAAACATTATTTATTATCCTCCTCAAATTTCTTCATAAATGCAACAAGCTTTTCAACGCCCTCAATCGGCATTGCATTGTAGATGGAGGCTCTCATACCGCCAACGCTTCTGTGACCCTTAAGGTTAACAAAGCCTGCTTCGGTTGCTTCCTTGATGAATTTTGCATTAAGCTCATCGCTGTCTGTTACGAAAGGAACGTTCATGAGCGAACGGTCCTCGGGAACAACTGTGCCCTTGAACATTTCGCTGCTGTCAAGGAAATCATAAAGAACTTTTGCTTTCTTTTCATTGTATTCCTTAAGACCCTCAAGACCGCCGAAGGTTTCTTTGATCCAGTCAAGCACAAGCTTACAGATGTAGATGGTCCAGCATGGAGGGGTGTTGTAAAGGGAATCTGCATCTGCCTGAACCTGATAATTCATCATAACAGGACAGATATCTTTTGCCTTTCCGAGAAGATCTTCACGGATGATTGCAACTACAAGACCTGCAGGAGCAACATTTTTCTGAGCGCCGAAGTAAACTACGCCGAATTTTGAAATGTCAAGCGGTTCTGAAAGTGCGCAGGATGAAACATCGGCAATAAGCACCTTATCGCCTACAGGCGGAAGCTCCTTGTAAACCGTTCCGTAAATTGTATTGTTAAGGCAGATGTATACATAGTCTGCATCTTCTCTGAAATCTTCAGGCTTTGTTTTCGGAATGTAGCTGAAGGTTTTGTCTGCTGATGAAGCAACTGCTTTAACATCTCCGTATTTCTGAGCCTCCTGATAAGCCTTTTTAGCCCACTGGCCTGTGATGATGTAATCAGCCTTGCCGGAGCCGTTCATAAAATTAAGCGGAATTGCTGAAAACTGAGCAGACGCACCGCCCTGTAAGAATAATACCTTATAGTTATCGGGAATTTTGTAAAGCTCTCTCATAAGAGCCTCTGCTTCCTTGATGATTTCGTCAAAAACCTTTGAACGATGGCTCATTTCCATAACGGACTGACCTGAACCTTTGTAGTCAAGAATTTCTGCTCCTGCCTTTTCAAGAACAGATACAGGAAGTGTTGACGGACCTGCACTGAAATTATAAACTCTTGCCATAATAATGTCCTCTCTTTCATAAATATAAGTATGCTTTAAGGCAATTTAAACTGGTTTAGTATTAGCTTGATTGCTTAAGCGATAATAACTATTATATGGATATTCAACTTTTTGTCAATGATTATATAGCAACTTTGTGATTTTTTACAACAGATTGACAATTAATTAACGATATCGAGCGATGTTTTCCCGAATATTGACAAAAACAAAAAAATAACTGCGGCAGCAGGAAAGCTATCGCAGTTTTAATGTAATATTTGGTTTTATATTATCTGTTTTGCTGCGCCTGAGCAAGTGCGCTCTGGAATCTGGATTGCTTCTTTTTCTTAGGCTTGTATGCCGGCGGGTTGCTGAGCTTTTTGGTGTATCTGTTCTTTTTACCTGTGATTTTGTTTATTTCACGAACCGGACCGCTCATATATTCGCTCATATATTCGTTTGCTATCGCCATCATTTCCGGATTGTTTTTCATTTCGCCAAGAATGGATACGCCGATAATATCCTGAACCTCGTTTGTTCCGTCCTCGTAAACCTCGTTAAGCATTTTGAAAAGCTTTTTCTGATCAGCCGCCGAACCGTTTTTGATTACATCAAGCACCTTTGGAGTGCCAACCTCTTTGAAAAAGGTTTCCGGAAGAAAGTCACCGTAATCAACAATATTCTGCTTGATATCGTCCTTAAGTTCGGGATAAAGAACGCCGAAACGGTTTGCAAGGGAATCAACATCGTAGCTTATAAGCCCGCTTTTTGCTTTGCCTCTTGAAATGCCCTTCGGCATTTTAACATCCTCTACAGCAGTCTTTTTTCTTGTGGCAAAAATAGGCTTGATTTCATCAATTGCTTCATTTGCAGCAGAACGGCAGGCACGCTCATCTGCTCGTCCAAGCTCGAATAAGGATCTGGAAACAGAATTGAATTCCGTTTCATCTCCGTTGTTTTCATCTGCGGTTTCAACGGATAAAATATTTGCCTCCTTATCAAAGGTAAAACGATAGATACCCTTGTTTCCCTTGAAGGTTAAGGTATCGTCATTTGTGTTTACTTTGGAAAAGCCAAGCTCCTTGTTTGTATCGGCAAGATATTTTTCAATGATTTTATATGCTTCAAAAAGTTCCATTAAACCTCTCTCCAATGTGTTCTTGTAATATGTAAATAGTATTATAACACAATAAAATACAGTTTGTCACTATATATTTTTAAAATATAACTTTTATTTATGTTGAATTGCTGTTCTTAATATGATAAAATAATATGAATATTTATGAGGTGAGCCTTAGAATGAGTAAAAAAACAATAGCTGTTCTTTTCGGCGGTGCTTCTTCAGAGCATGATGTAAGCACAGTATCCGCAAAAGGCATTCTTTCAAATATCAATAAGGAAAAATATAACCTTGTGCTTATCGGCATTTCAAAAGAAGGAGAATGGTTTTTATTTGATGATGATATCAATCTTCTTCCGAATGATGAATGGCTGAATTCCAAAAGTCTGAAAAAAGCATTTATTTCTCCCGATACAGCGGTTCATGGTATTGTAACCGAGGATGGCGAACAAATCTATGTCGATGCTGTATTTCCCGTACTGCACGGTAAGAACGGAGAAGACGGAACTGTTCAGGGTCTTTTGCAGCTTGCCCGGATTCCTTTTGTCGGCTGTGATGCAACATCGTCGGGTGTCTGTATGGATAAGGGAATAACAAATGCCGTGCTTGATGCGGTTGGAATCAAACAGGCAGGATGGACTGCTTTTTCAGAATATGAATACAGAAAAAATCCTGAAGAATACATAGATTCGGCTATCAGAAAGCTTTCTCTTCCAATCTTTGTTAAGCCTGCCAACGCAGGCTCGTCAGTCGGTATTTCAAAGGCAGCGGATGCCGAAGAGCTGAAACAGGGAATTGAAATTGCCTTTAAAGAAGATAAAAAGGTTGTTCTTGAGGAATTCATAGATGGAAACGAGGTTGAATGTGCTGTTCTCGGCAATGAAGATCCCGTTGCCGCTGAGGTAGGCGAGGTTCTTGCCGCTGCCGAGTTTTATGATTTTGATGCAAAATATAATAATCCGGATTCCCAGACGCTTATTCCTGCAAGGCTTTCCGAAGAAAAGCGTAATGAAATCAGGGAAACAGCACTGGTTGCCTATAAGGCACTTGGCTGTGAGGGTCTTTCAAGGGTTGATTTTTTTGTCAGAAAAGATAACGGCGAAGTGCTTTTAAATGAAATAAATACGATACCCGGTCAAACTCCTATCAGTATGTATCCAAAGCTTTTTGAAGCGGTTGGTATGAAGTATGCCGAGCTTATTGATAGATTTATTGAACTTGCGCTTGCAAGAGGGGGAATTTTTTAATGGATAAAAGACCGATTGGTATATTCGATTCGGGACTCGGCGGGCTTTCGGCTGTTAAGGCGGTTCTGAAATATATGCCGAATGAAAATATAGTTTATTTTGGGGATACCCAGCGTGTGCCTTACGGCTCAAGAAGCGAGCAGACGATAGAAGCCTTCGCAAAAGAGGATATCAGCTTTCTTGAAAAATTTGACTGTAAGCTGATTATGGCTGCCTGCGGAACGGTTTCGTCTGTTGCAGTGAATGCTGCAAAGCAGGTAGAGGATAGATTTATCGGTGTTGTAAAGCCATCCTGCAAGGCGGCAGTTCAGGCAACAAAAAACGGAAAAATCGGTGTAATGGCAACGGCTGCTTCCATAAACAGCGGGGCATATACAAGGGAAATTCAGAATATGGATAAGGATATGGTTGTTGAGGGTGTTTCCTGCCCTGTGCTTGTTACGCTTGTTGAAAACAACTGGATTGATAAGGATGATTATATTTCCCGAGAAATTATTAAGCGGTATTCTGCTCCTCTTCTTGAAAAGGGTGTGGATACCATTATCCTCGGATGTACACATTTTCCGCATCTGGCGCCTCTTATTCAAAGCGTTGTCGGCGATAAGATTACGCTTATAGACAGCGGCTATGAAGCTGTTATGGAGGCAAAGCGTATTTTAGAGGAAAAGGAAATGCTGAATATCAGCGGAAAAGGCGAGGCACGCTTTTTTGTTTCTGATAAAATGCAGAATTTTTCCGGCATTGCAAAAACGCTTCTCGGAATGGATATATCCAAAAAGGTTGAATATAAAAATATAACGGAATAAATTATGGATAGAATACTTTTAAAAATAACAGGTTCTCAGCTTGTTGACGGGCAGAAGGACCAGATAGAGATTACAACAATAGGAACGATGCGCGATGACGGCACTGCCTATGTAATCAGATATACGGAAGAACAGGAGCCGCCTATGGCACCTGTTCAGGTTACGGTAAGAATTCAAAAGGATGAAAGTGCTGTTCAGATTACAAGAACAGGCGGTGTAGAAAGCTGCCTTATTGTTGAAAAGGGAAAGCGGAATCAATGCAATTATGATACGGGCTTCGGCAATCTGCTTATGGGTGTTTACGGCAGAATCATTGAAATGACCGTAAATGCCGATAACGGAAGCTTTGCCTTTGAATACGATATTGATGTAAACGGCGCAGTAACATCCATAAATACTGTAAATATGGTGTACAGTAAAAATAAAAGCAATTAAAAAATAGAAACAGGAGAAACAAAAATGTCTTTACTTGTTAAAGAAACTCAGCTTGAATTAAGAAGAAAAATAATGGAAGCACTCGGCAGAGCGGTTGCAAATGAAGAGCTGCCGGCAGAGCCGATTCCGGATTTTATTATTGAGCGTCCGTCAAACAGCGCAAACGGCGATTTTTCAACAAATGTTGCTATGGCAGGTGCAAGAGCATTTAAAAAAGCGCCCCGTGCTATTGCTGAAAGCGTTGTAAAGAATCTTGATTTAGAGGATTCACTTTTTGATAAGGCTGAAATTGCCGGTCCCGGATTTATCAATTTTTTCCTTTCTCAGCAGTATTATACTGAGATTTTAAAGGATATTGCAGATAAGGGCGAAGATTACGGCAAATCTGATTTCGGAAAGGGCAAAAAGGTGCTTGTTGAATTTGTATCTGCCAATCCTACAGGTCCGATGCATATCGGAAATGCAAGAGGCGGTGCTATCGGCGATTGTCTGGCTTCAGTTCTTGATTATGCAGGCTATGATGTAAGTCGTGAATTCTATGTGAATGATGCAGGAAATCAGATTGAAAAATTTGCAACCTCGCTTGAGGTGCGTTATCTTCAGCTCTATAAGGATGGCATTGAAATGCCGGAGGATGCTTATCAGGGTGTTGATATAACGGCGCATGCAAAAGCTTTTGCTGCGGAATTCGGAGATAAATATGTAGAAGCTGAAAGTGCTGACAGAAGAAAGGCTCTCGTTGATTTTGCACTTCCGAAGAATATTGCAGGTCTTGAAAGAGATTTGCTTCAATACAGAATTAAATATGACCATTGGTTTAAGGAAAGCAGTCTGCACAATGATGGTTCTGTAACCGAAGTGATAGACAAGCTTAAATCACTTGGCGTTACCTATGAAAAAGACGGAGCTCTTTGGTTTAAGGCTTCCGAATATGGCAATGATAAGGATATTGTACTTATCCGTGCAAACGGATTGCCGACATACATTGTTCCTGATATTGCTTATCATTACAATAAGCTTGTTACAAGGGGAAATGATATAGCTGTTGATGTTCTCGGTGCGGATCATCACGGTTATGTGCCACGAATGAAGGCTGCCTTAACAGCTCTCGGCATTGATGCAGGCAGACTTAACTGTGTTATTATGCAGATGGTGCGTCTTGTTCGTGACGGCGAAACAATCAAGCTTTCAAAGCGTTCAGGTAAGGCAATAACGCTTACAACGCTTCTTGAAGAGGTGCCGATTGATGCGGCAAGATTTTTCTTCAATCTTCGTGAGCCGAATTCTCATTTTGATTTTGATCTTGATCTGGCTGCGCAGGAAACCAGTCAGAATCCTGTTTATTATGTTCAGTATGCGCATGCACGTATCTGTTCAATCATAAAGAAAGCGGAAAAT
Source organism: Eubacterium sp. (assembly GCA_029052085.1). Lineage (GTDB taxonomy): Bacteria > Bacillota > Clostridia > Oscillospirales > Acutalibacteraceae > Eubacterium_R. The sequence goes on along the minus strand of JAIDJS010000193.1, from coordinate 4,099 downwards.
GAGGGCATTGTAATCAGAAATGCAGCGGATGAAGAACTTAATCTTCTGAATACAAGTGAGGAACTTGAGCTTATCCGTCATCTTTCTGGCCTAACGGATGAAATCATTACAGCTGCAAAGGCATATGACCCTGCCAAAATAACGCATTATGTTATTGAGCTTGCTACTCTCTTTCATAAGTTTTATAATGCACAGCGCGTTATGTGTGACGATGAGGGATTAATGCAGGCAAGATTAAATCTTTGCATAGCTGTCAAAGATACAATTAAGAACATTTTAACAATGCTTAAAATTGATGCTCCTACATCTATGTAAGTTTTTGTTAAGTTTTAGATGAGTTTGTGAAAAAATATTTTGGTTATATAAAATATTTTAGATTGCAAACTCCGGAAAAATATGAGTTTGCAATCTATCCGTTACGGATAGCTCAGGTATTTCATCTTGCAGACTCCGGTAAAAAAGAGGTAAATTATGGCTTCAGCAAAAAGTAAACTGCTTCATGGTATCGGCGGTGTCCTTTTCAGATATATTTATAAAAATCCAAAGCGCAATATGCTTCGCCTTGTAAGGCTTGGCAAGAGATTTGCAGGAAAAATGTATCCTGAAAGCACTTTTACAACGCCTATTGATATAATTTCAAATGAAAACAACATATGGCATCAATACCTTTTTAATGGTATAAATGATATTGATAAGGACTTTTTGCAGCACGCTGTACTTACCTTTGGTATTGATCTTGGTCTTATCGGCACATCAACCCTCAGAAAAAAAAGAGATGAACTGCATTGTAATATTCCGTGGGTAGTTTTGCTGGATCCTACCTCTGCCTGCAATCTGAAGTGCAAGGGCTGCTGGGCTGCTGAATACGGTTATAAATCAAATCTTTCACTTGATGAAATGAGAAAGATTATTGCCGAAAGTAAAGAACTCGGCACGCATTTCTTTATGTTTACCGGTGGGGAACCGCTCATCCGTAAACAGGATTTGATAACGCTTGCTCTTGAAAATCAGGATTGTATTTTCCTTGCTTTTACAAACGGAACTCTTGTTGATGAGGCGTTCTGCCTTGATTTAAAGAAATGCAGGAATTTCGGACTTGCACTTTCCATTGAGGGAACGGAAGAAACAAATGATGAACGCCGAGGAGAGGGTGTTTATAATAAAACCATTGATGCTATGGCTGTTCTTAAGAAGCATGGCTGTATTTTCGGCACCTCTGTTTGCTACACAAGCAAGAACTATGAGGCTGTTACAAGTGATGCATTTTATGACAAAATGATTGAATGCGGCGCCAAATATATGTGGTATTTCCATTATATGCCTGTTGGCGGTGATGCAGATACAGAGCTTCTTTTAACTCCTGAACAAAGGGAGCATGTTTATCGTTCGGTTAGGGAAAAAAGAAATAATAAAACCGGTAAGCCTATATTTACGGTTGATTTTCAGAATGATGCCGAATTTGTCGGCGGCTGTATTGCAGGCGGAAGAAACTATTTTCATATTAATTCAGAAGGCGATGCAGAGCCTTGTGTATTTATTCATTATTCTGATTCAAATATCCGTGAAAAATCAATTCTTGAATGCTTGCGCTCTCCGCTTTTCAATGAGTATTATAAGGGTCAGCCGTTTAATAAAAATATGCTTCGCCCTTGTCCGATGCTTGAAAATCCGCAGGCACTGCGCAAAATGGTTGAACGCAGCGGTGCTAAATCAACAAATCTTCTTTGTGCTGAAAGTGCGGATGCACTTTGTGCCAAGTGTGATGCTTATGCAAAAAGCTGGGCGCCAAGGGCAAAGGAAATCTGGGAGGAACAGGAACGCTTTAAACCGTTTACCCAGTATTATCGTGATACACCTGAAGGAAAAACAGGCTATAATCTTGAAGATTATTAAAGGATAATCGGCTTTAAAGTTTTGGCAAATGAAAAAGACTATCTCTTTGCAGAGATAGTCTTTCATTTTTATAATTCTATAAGTGTAGGAATTAACCTGTAAGAATACTGTATGAATAATGTAGGAACGAACCACATTTAACTACATTTTACTACTGCTAATTGCTGTTAACCACACGCTATTTTTATTTCACAGCCTCTTCAATCGCAACTGCTGTTGCAACGGTAGCACCTACCATTGGGTTGTTACCCATACCGATAAGGCCCATCATTTCAACGTGAGCAGGAACGGAAGAAGATCCTGCAAACTGTGCATCGCCGTGCATTCTGCCCATAGAGTCTGTTAAACCATAGGAAGCAGGACCTGCAGCCATATTATCAGGATGAAGTGTTCTTCCTGTGCCGCCGCCTGATGCAACGGAGAAGTATGATTTGCCGTTTTCAAGAGCCCATTTCTTATATGTGCCTGCAACAAGATGCTGGAAACGGGTTGGGTTTGTTGAGTTACCTGTGATAGAAACATCAACACCCTCTTCCTTCATAATTGCAACGCCTTCAAGAACATCGTTAGCACCATAGCACTTAACAGCAGCTCTTTCGCCGTCTGAGAAAGCCTTTGTTTCAAGAACCTTAAGCTCGCCTGTGTAGAAATCATAATCTGTTTTTACATAGGTAAAGCCGTTAATTCTTGAAATGATATAAGCAGCATCCTTGCCAAGACCGTTGAGGATAACTCTGAGCGGCTCCTTACGAACCTTATTCGCTGTTCTTGCGATACCGATAGCACCTTCAGCAGCAGCAAAGCTTTCGTGACCTGCAAGGAATGCAAAGCACTTTGTTTCTTCGCTGAGAAGTCTTGCACCGAGATTACCGTGACCTAAGCCAACGTTTCTCTGCTCTGCAACAGAGCCAGGGATACAGAAAGCCTGAAGACCGATACCGATTTTTTCAGAAGCTTCAGAAGCAGTTTTTACACCGCTCTTGATTGCAACTGCAGCACCAAGTGTATATGCCCAGCTTGCATTTTCAAATGCGATTGGCTGAACACCTTTTACAATAGCATCAACGTCGATGCCCTTTGATAAGCATAAATCCCTTGCTTCTTCAAGACTTGAAAGACCATATTCTGCAAGGCATTTTTCGATTTTGGCAAGTCTTCTTTCCTTGCCTTCAAATTTTACATCATTTGCCATTTTTGCGTCCTCCTTATCTTATTCTTCACGAGGGTCAATATATTTTGCAGCATTTGCAAAACGACCGTAATTGCCAATGTTTGCTTTGTAAGCTTCGTCAGGTGTTTTACCGTGGCGGATATCCTCAAGCATCTTGCCAACCTTAACGAATTCATAGCCGATAACCTCGCCCTCTTCGTCAAGAGCCATACGTGTAACATAGCCTTCAGCCATTTCCATATAGCGAACGCCCTTAAGCTTTGTTGAGAACATTGTACCAACCTGGCTTCTGAGACCTTTTCCAAGATCCTCAAGAGCAGCACCGATAACAAGACCGTCTTCTGAGAAAGCACTCTGTGAACGGCCGTAAGCAAGCTGCTTGAAGATTTCTCTCATAGCAACGTTGATAGCATCACAAACAAGGTCTGTGTTAAGGCACTCGAGAAGAGTTTTGCCCGGAAGAATTTCTGCAGCCATAGCAGCAGAATGCGTCATACCTGAGCAGCCGATTGTTTCAACAAGAGCTTCCTCTACAATACCTTCCTTAACATTAAGGCTGATTTTGCAGGCGCCCTGCTGAGGTGCACACCAGCCGATACCGTGTGAGAAACCGCTGATGTCACTGATTTGATAAGATTTTACCCATTTTCCTTCTTCAGGAATTGGAGCCGGACCATGATGCGGACCTTTTTTAACAGTACACATCTGTTCAACTTCATGTGAATAAGTCATATTTAATACTCCTTCCAGTTTTGTTAATAATTTTAAAAATTAACAATGCTATTATAACGAATTACTGCCGTATCTTCAAGTGTAATGTGATAAAAAATTGTCATATTTTTATATTTTTAACATATTGCTTGAAAATGGGTATTGATAAATAAAGGTTATCGTTAAATGTGACAATTAAGCCCCTATGTATTCTTATATAGTAAGAGGCGGATGTTTTATCCGCCTCCATAATGTCTGGATCGTATACACATCTGACGCTGACGACTATCTTACGCGTGAAGATCTCGGTGGGCGCCGAATCAT
>JAIDJS010000192.1 GCA_029052085.1 Eubacterium sp. | reverse complement strand
GAGTATTTATTTTGTATAATTGTAGCAAGTTTTTTTAGGTTGTCAATCCCCTTAAAATATAAATAAAAGTCCGTAAGTTATTTCGACTTACGGACTTTTTAACAATTTACCTATTACTATTTTAACTTTTATTCTTCTGTTAATGCTTTGAAGGCATCACGGATAGTTCTCACCGGAACTATATCCACATTTACTTTAAGTTCTTTAGACAAGCCTTTATAATTATGAAATGGAATTATACATTTTTCAAATCCAAGCCGATAAGCTTCGGAAACGCGCTGTTCGCAGTTACTTACTGCACGGATTTCTCCTGCAAGACCGATTTCGCCGAATGCGATTACTTTTTCGTTGACAGGCATATCCTTTAATGAAGATACAAGTGCCATAGCAACTGTTAAATCAGCTGACGGTTCATCTAATCTTAATCCGCCGACAACATTAATATAAGTATCCATATTGTTAAAATAATAGCCTGCTCTTTTCTCAAGCACGGCTAAAATCATAGCCATTCTGTTGTAATCAAAACCTGTACTCATTCTTCTTGGCGTACCAAAGCCTGTAGCAGTAACAAGGCCCTGAACCTCTGCAAGGATTGGTCTTGAGCCCTCCATAACACAGGCTACACATGTTCCGCTGGTGTTTTTCGGTCTGCCGGAAAGCATTAACAATGATGGATTTTCAACCTCCTGGAGTCCATTCTGCTGCATTTGAAAGACACCGATTTCATTTGTTGAACCAAAACGATTCTTAACACCTCTTAATATTCTGTAAGAATAGTTGCGTTCTCCTTCAAAATAAAGAACAGTATCCACTATATGCTCAAGCACCTTCGGGCCTGCAATGGCTCCGTCCTTATTCACATGACCGACAACGAATATAGGAATACCAAAAGATTTCGCTGTGTGCATAAAAATATTGGTACATTCCCTGACCTGAGTTACAGAGCCTGCTGATGAGGAGCATTCGTCATAAATCATTGTCTGAATAGAATCTATTATAACAATATCGGGTTTTTCCGTTCTGATGGTTTCAACGATTGTTCCTACATCCGTTTGAGGCAGAATTGCAAGATTTTCGGTAAAGACTCCTAATCTGTTTGCGCGAAGCTTAATCTGATTTGCCGATTCCTCTCCGCTGACATATAAAACGTATTTATTTTTACCCAGATACTCACAGATTTGAAGCAGAATCGTTGATTTACCGATACCGGGATCGCCGCTGATAAGAACAAGACTGCCGATAACGATACCGCCGCCGAGAACTCGGTCAAATTCTTTAATTCCTGTTGAAATTCTTTGTTCAACATCCCCTGTTATCTCGTTTAATTTCATCACTTTCTGAACACTTGAAAGTGGTTTTTTTATGCCGTTGCTTTTTCCTGTTGAAACGGAAGAAAGCTCTTCGGTCATTGTGTTCCATTCTCCGCATTCGGGGCATTTTCCGTACCACTTTGCACTTTCAAAGCCACATTCGCTGCATACATAGACAGATTTTGATTTCGCCATACTTTATAATTCATTTATTCATTATTCATATATGTATTTATACCCATTGTAATTGTATAGGCTAATTGCTTCTGATAGCTATCATCTTTTAGTTTATTGTTTTCTTCAACGTTGCTCATAAAGCCGCATTCCACCATGACAGACGGAACACTTGCTTTATACAAAATGTAATAACTGCTGTCGGAAACTTTATTTAACCTCTGATTTTCAGGCTGTAAAAACAGCTTGGTTATGCTTAAAATACTGTTTGCAAGAAATTCGCTGGATTGCTCATTTGCAGTATACCAGACCTGCATTCCCCACTCTGAGGTGTCCTCAAAATGATTTTGATGAATAGATACCAGTATTGCATTATCAATACTGTTTACATAATCAAGTCTGTTATATAAATCCGAGCGGTTTTTATCTGATCCGCCGGGATAATATTCTGTGTCATCATTTCTTATCGGATATGTGTTAACTCCGCAGAACATCAAAAAATCGTAGAGATTCAGCACTATACCAAGATTGATATCCTTTTCAGCAGTTCCGTCTGCCGCAGATGTTCCTGCATCTTTTCCGCCATGCCCTGCATCAAGAACAATATTGTATTTGCTTTTGCTATAATTTGAATGAACAGCATTTGTTTTTTCAAGCAAAGCGTTGATTCCAAAGCAGGAAGCAAATGTAAAAATAAAAACAATTAATATTATCAGCACTCTTTTCATAAAATCACCAATAATATCTATGATTAATTATATAATATATTGCCTTTAATCGC
>JAIDJS010000191.1 GCA_029052085.1 Eubacterium sp. | reverse complement strand
GAAAAACCATGAGCGCCTGTATCATGGATATAAATAATATCACCCATATTAATTTTCGGAAGCTGTCTGTCTATAGCAAATTTATCGCAGTTTTCACAAAGAGAGCCGGTTATATCGTATGTACAATCTTTAGATTCATTTTCTTTGCCCAGAACAGTGATGTGATGATATGAGCCGTAAATTGCAGGGCGCATAAGATTTGCTGCACAGGCATCTACACCGATATATTCCTTATGTGTGTGCTTTTCATTGATTGCTGTAGTAACAAGAGCACCATAAGGACCTAACATAAACCTGCCCATTTCAGTGTAGATGGCAACATCATCCATACCGGCAGGACCGAATACCTCATCATAAACCTTATGAACACCTTCTCCGATTTTAAAAATATCATTTGGTTCCTGATCAGGTGTATAAGGGATTCCAACACCACCGGATAGATTTATAAAGGAAATTTTAACATCAAGCTTATTTCTCAAATCTACAGCAAGCTCAAACAAGATTTTTGCGAGCATTGGATAATACTCATTTGTAACCGTATTTGAGCAAAGAAATGAATGAATACCAAATTCTTCAACACCCTTTTCCTTCATTATACGGAATGCTTCATAAAGCTGTTCGGTTGTCATACCGTATTTTGCATCTCCGGGGTTGTCCATAATACTGTTGGAGATTTTAAATACGCCGCCGGGATTGTAACGGCAGCTCATTTTTTTCGGAAGCTGTCCGCAGGCTTTTTCAACGGCTTCAATATGCGTAATATCGTCCAGATTGATAATTCCGCCTAAATCATTGCAGTATTTGAACTCATCAAGCGGAGTATCATTGGAAGAAAACATAATATCGTCACCAATAATACCGATTGTTTTGGAAAGCATAAGCTCTGTTTTTGAAGAGCAGTCACAGCCGCATCCGTATTCATGAAGAATACGGATTAAGAATGGGTTCGGAGTTGCCTTAACAGCAAAGTATTCTTTAAATCCTTTATTCCATGAAAAAGCCTTTTTTACATTTTCTGCATTTTCCCGTATACCTTTTTCATCATAAA
>JAIDJS010000190.1 GCA_029052085.1 Eubacterium sp. | reverse complement strand
TAATTATATCAAGCGCCCTGTCCTCCATTGCAGGATACAAAACCTCTTCAACACTTCGGTTAAGACGATGTATTTCATCTATAAAAAGGACATCGCCCTCCTGAAGATTCGTTAAAAGAGCCGCTAAATCGCCTTGCTTTTCAATAGCAGGTCCGCTTGTTATTCTGATATTAACACCCATTTCATTTGCAATAATACCTGCAAGCGTTGTTTTTCCCAAACCTGGAGGTCCATACAGTAAAACATGGTCAAGGGCTTCCCCTCTTCCGCGAGCCGCCTGAATATAAACAGAAAGGTTTTCCTTTGCCTTCTCTTGGCCGATATAATCCGTTAATTCCTTTGGTCTGAGACTGTTTTCAATATCGGTATCTGCCTCGGAAAACTCGGTTGAAACTATTCTGTTTTCAAAATCCATTTCGTTCATAGTTACTCCTAAACATCAATTAAAGATTACTTGAAAGCTGCCGTAAGCCAAGCCTTATCATTTCATCAGCCGAAAGTGATTTATCCATCTGACCTACCGCAACGGCAGCATCACTCTGGCTGAAGCCAAGAGCTACTAGAGCAGCTACCGCCTCTGCCGAAGCACTTTCTTCAACAATAGAGCCTGCCGAAGCAACGGCGGAAGAAATTTCTCCCGAAGCAACATTTGCCATTTTGTCCTTTAATTCAAGAACAATGCGCTCAGCCGTTTTCTTTCCGATACCATTTGCTTTAATGATAGATTTTGTATCACTTGAAGCAATGGCAAGAGCAAGCCTGTCAGGCGTAAGCTCGGACAAAACCGAAACTGCAGCCTTTGGACCGACACCCGAAACGGTTATCAGCATCTTAAACGCCTCCAGTTCGGTAATGGTTGAAAAGCCAAACAAATCCATTGCATCCTCTCTTACCGAAAGATGCGTATAAAGATTAACCTCACTGCCGATTTTTCCGATTGATTTTGATGTATTCAGCGTTGTAAAGCATTTAAATCCGACTCCGCCGCATTCAACAACAACAAACTGCGCATCAATATAAGTTAATATACCTTTAACATTATAAATCATAAATTACCTCAATAATCATTTTAAATACTTTCCGTATGCGCCAAGCAGGCTTCCGCTTGCGTGTCCGTGACAGATTGCCATTGCAAGAGCATCTGCCGTATCATCAGGCTTCGGAATTTTTTCAAGATTTAAAATAAGCCTTGTCATTTCCTGAACCTGCTTTTTAACGGCTCTGCCGTAGCCTGTAACAGACTGCTTAACCTGAAGCGGTGTATATTCAAAAATATCAACATTATGTATCTGAGCCGAAAGCGTTATAACGCCCCTTGCCTGAGCCACATCAATAACTGTTTTAGCATTATTATTATAAAACAGCTTTTCCATACTCATAACCTCAGGATGATATTTATCAAAAATCATATTCATTTCCGTATAAATTGTCTGAAGTCTTAAGGGAAACGGCGTATGCGCTTCTGTAGTTATAGCACCGTAATCTATAACACGGAATTTATTTGCTTTATGCTCAAGAACACCCCAGCCTATAATAGCATAACCCGGATCAATGCCAAGAATTATCATTAATATATAC
>JAIDJS010000019.1 GCA_029052085.1 Eubacterium sp. | reverse complement strand
ATATAAGAAAGCCCGCCTGCCATTTCGGCTGGGACTGGGGCATCAATCTGCCTTTTTCCGGCATCATCGGAGATATTGATATATTGCTTTATAACGAAGAAATAACGGATTTTAAGGTTGAGCAGACACATAAAAACGGAACGGTTACATTAGATATAACTGCAATAGGAAACGGAAAAGCATGCGGAGAAGTGATTACTCCGAAAGGAGATAGCATTGCACTTGAATTCATGGATAGCAAGGCGAGCATTACGATTGAACATCCAGAGCTTTGGTGGACCTATGAACTTTCAAATAAAGAGAAGCAGCCATTATATATAATAAATATAAATGGTATTACCAAAAAAATAGGACTTCGCACAATCGTGCTTAACAGAGAAGCAGACGAATACGGAAACAATTTTCAGTTTATATTAAACGGCGTTCCGATTTTCGCAAAAGGTGCAAATCTGATTCCCCCAAACGCAATGGCAGACAGAGTAACCGCCGAGGATTTAATAAAGCTTGTTGACGATGCGCAACTGGCAAATATGAATATGATAAGAATCTGGGGCGGAGGATATTACGGCTCTGACCAACTTTATGATTTGTGCGACGAAAAAGGAATTCTTGTCTGGCAGGATTTTATGTTTGCCTGCCTGATGTATCCTTTTTACGAAAAGGAATTTCTGGATAATGTTAAAGAAGAAATTGCCTATAATGTAAAAAGAATTAAGCACCACGCTTCGCTTGCCCTATGGTGCGGCAACAACGAAATTGAATTTATGTTTGCCCACCTGCCCGAAGGTCAGAAAATCGTTAAATGGTACAAAAAATTCTTTTATGAAATTCTGCCCGAGGAAATCAGAAAAGAGGATAAAACAACCTCTTACATAGAAACCTCGCCTATAGGCAGAGGCTTCCGAAAAAACATAACTGCCGACAATTGGGGCGACACACATATGTGGCACGTTTGGCACGGAAGCCAGAATCTTAAATATTACAGAAAAAGAATGACACGCTTCTGCAGTGAATACGGAATGGAATCTCTTCCGAGTATGGACTGCATAAGAGAATTTGCCCCCGCCGATGAGCTTTCACTTTATTCAAAAACGATGCTTCATCATCAGAAATGCCTCAGCGGAAACAGCAAAATGTTTTTCTATCTTCTTGAAAGATATAATGAGCCTGAAAGCTTTGAAGATTTAATTTATTTTACAGGGCTTACCCAGATGGAATGTATAAGAGATGCAACAGAACATTGGCGCAGAAACAAGGGCAGATGCAACGGCTCGCTATGGTGGCAGTATAACGATTGCTGGGGTGCTCCAAGCTGGTCATCGGTTGATTTCTTCGGGAAATGGAAGCCGCTTATGTATGCCTCCAAGGAATTCAACAAGCCGTTTACACTCTCGTTTGAAGACAAAAAGAATACATTAAGCGTTTACATAATCAACGATACATTAGAACAAAAGCCATGCCTGCTTAAGGTTGGAATTTACGATTTTTCGGGCAATACGGTTCTTGAAAAAAGCATTCAGCTTCATGTTGATGCAAACATCTCTGAAAAGGCTGTTGAAATTCCTGTTTCCGGTGTAGACAAAAAGAATTGCTATGCTATGGCAAGGCTTGAAAGCAACGGCGAAATGGTTGCTGAACGAACAAAGGTGCTTTTGCCTGAAAGAAAGCTTAAGCTTCAGAAGGCTGATATCAACTGCAGTGTAATCAACAATCAGATTGTTCTGGAAAGCAATACCTTTGCAAGACAGGTTTTTGTTGATGTCAAAGGCGTTAACATTCCCCTTTCCGAAAACGGATTTGATTTGATACCGAATAAAAAGAAAACCATTACACTTTCAAATGACGGATTTATCAATCCGGAAAATGTTACGGTTAAGTGCGTTAACAATATTGAATGTAAAATATCAAATGTCGGCAGATTTTTATACAGAACGAAATTTGTTCTTCAGCCTGTTAATTTTGCCAATATGATTTATTATTCAATCAGTTAAAAAACCTGCCATATGTCAAACGCGTGGTTTTGATATACAAAAAAATGACTTCCTTATCAGGAAGTCATTTTTTGTCTTATTTTCTTTTGGCACTGACAACCGAGCTGTAGTTCGAGGTTGCATTTTTGTTTTTGCTTGTTACTGCTCTTACCTTGTAGCTGTAGGTTTTGCCCTTTGACGCGACGGCTGTTGTAAAGCTTGTTCCTGTTGTGGTTTTCATCAGCTTGTAGCTGCCGTTTGCCTGCTTGATATAAAGCTCATACTTTTCTGCTCCCGTTACCTTACCCCACGAAAGCTTAAAGGAGCCGTTTTTGTTTACTGCCACCTTTAATGACGGTGTCTGTAATTTCTTCGTGTTCTTTGCATTGACTACTGAGCTATACGCAGATGTAATAGATTTATTCTTGCTGTTTACGGCTCTCATTTTATACGAAAACTGCTTGCCGTATGTTGCAAACGCTGTTGTAAATGAAGTTGCCGTTGTGGTTTTCATAAGCTTGTATGAGCCGTTCGACTGCTTGATATAAAGCTCATACTTATCTGCACCGGTTACCTTATTCCACGAAAGCTTGAATGTGCCATTTGCATTTACTGTTACTTTCATTGCAGGGGTCTGCAATTTCTTTGTATTCTTTGCATTGACTACAGCACTGTACGCAGATGCAATGGACTTGTTCTTACTGTTGACTGCACGCATCTTATAAGAATACTGCTTACCATATGCCGCAACTGCTGTTGTAAATGAGGTTGCAGTTGTGGTTTTCATCAGCTTGTACGAGCCGTCTGTCTGCTTGATGTATAACTCATATTTATCTGCTCCGGCTACTGCACTCCAGGACAATTTGAATGTTCCGTTTGTATTTACCGCGGCTTTCAACGAAGGCGTTGCCAGCTTCTTATTATTCACTGCAGTTACTGTATTACTGAAATCCGATGTACTGCTGCCTATGGCTTTCATCTTATACGCATACTGCTTTCCATATGCTGCTACGGCTGTAGTAAAGCTTGTTGCTGTTGTTGTTTTCATTACCTTGTATGAGCCGTCTGCCTGCTTGATATACAAATCATATTTGCTTGCACCCGCAACCTTATTCCAGGACAGCGTAAATGTTCCGTTTGCATTTACTGCCACCTTCAGTGTTGGGGCAGCAAGTTCCATTTCATTATAAACCGGGATTATAAAGGTTGTTTTGCCTGAAAGTGCGCCTGTTCCTTTAAAAGCAGTATATGTTTTATATGCTTCTGTTGCTGCTGCACTTACATTTGCCATATATTCGTGGCTATGTCTGTCCGGCGAAGCCGGATTAACATTGAATTTCTGAAGATAGCCGGTATTCTGTGTTTTTCCAAAGCTGTCTGCAATATACTGAGCACCATTGATGATTGACTTATAAGGATCCGTCCATGGACGATTATAATAATCCTTTGCAACTAAATCAGAACGGATATATCCGGTATAGCTTTTTCCGTTTAAAGTAAGGGAAACATTATACCAATAATAACCGTCAGAAGCCGGAACGGATTTTTTAACATTTACAATCGTCCAAAGTGGAATTGTTGCAAGGATTTTTGATGAAACGGTTGCTTCTTCTCTTAAATTAACATTGTTTGTATTTGTATAATATCCGCTGAGAGAAGCCCATTTCAGTCCGTCAACCGCGCCTGTATAAGCATTCAGATTATAATAATTATAAATACCCTCATAGCCCTTTACCGTTCCGCTTGAACCGCCCGCATTTGAAGCTGATGATGAGCCAACCTCCTGAACAATTTTTGAAGCAAGATAATATGCTGAAAGACCGCTGTCTTTAGCTGCTTTCATAATGGCTTCCGAATACTTTGTTGCCGGAGAATAGGTTATATTCTTTCCGTTTTTATCCTTATATGTAATATTTGAATTATACATCCAGGTGCCTGCAAGGATTTTTTCAACACCATCCTTCGTCTGACTGGAATTATAATCTAATTTTTCAAACTGGAATATATATTTTTCATCAAGGAAATTTCGCGGATCCATATAGTATTCAACTGCACTCTGAGATGCCGAAACCCAATTCGGAGCTTCTTTAACTATATAGCCATCTATATTTTTCTTACTTGTATTCTTATCATAGCAATCCGGGCAGGTACAATAAAATCCCTTTCCGTCATTAGCAGAATACTTTTCTATAAGCTGCTGAGAATGCGTTTTTCTTTCCTGCGAAACCGCATAACTGAAGCTTTCATTTGTCATTAACGCTTCAAATTCCCAATTTGGATATTTATTATGCAGAGCCGTCAAAGCAGAAATATATGACTCAGGAAAGCCCTTCTTCCTCAGCGTTTCTGCATAATCATCACCTGCAGCAAAAACCGTTATCGGGAAAGATAATAAAACAATTAATACTGCGAGTATTAAACTGAATATTCGTTTTCTCATATTGATCACAAATCCTTTCATAATTAAGAAATCGCCTTTGTGTGTATCAATTTATTTATAACATAAACCATAACAATAGTCAATTAAATAAGCAATGTATAGCATGCAACAAATTATGGAATTACAGTAAATCATTTTCTGTATCATTATTGAAAAATTGACCATTTTTAACAACTGTATTTTTATTTTTTAATTCAAAAAATTTCATCAAAAAACAATTTTATAATGTAATAATGACAGCAAAATTCTCTAATAATATAGTTGTAATTAAAATGAAAAAACGGTTAAAAAACGAAACAAATGTGCGTTAAAAATCCGTGTAATTCTTTTGTAACGATGACTGAGGCTGAATTGAAAAAATTTTTTTAAAAAAGTTTT
>JAIDJS010000189.1 GCA_029052085.1 Eubacterium sp. | reverse complement strand
CCTCTTTAACACCATCCGGCAATGCCTTAAGAGGAACATCCGCAAAGCACCCATCTTCAATTTCGCAGACTGCAAAATCAGCTTCAATCCTGTCTACAATCAAGGTTTTCATCTATTATTCCTTTTCACAATACAATTTAATATCTGTTTTATCGGAAACAACCGCAATGTTTCCGTTTGTATCCGTTCTTAAAATCTTAGCGCCGATTTCGCTTAGGTTGTTTATCGTTTCATAATGAGGATGATTATAGGAATTATTCTTGCCAACCTCAATAACAGCAATTTCAGGCGACACGGCACTTACAAATTCAAAGCCGGAAGCCGTTTTACTGCCGTGATGCCCAACTTTCAACACATCAGCTTTTAATTTTTCCTTTGTTGCATTCTTTAATATATCCTTTTCTGCAGTATTCTCTGCATCGCCCATAAACAGAAATACATGATTTCCGTACTGAAGCCTTAAAACTGCCGAATAATCATTAAGATTATCATAGCTTGCTTTAACGGGAGCAAGAAATTCGGCAGACAAAGCATCACTTTCAATAACAGCAGCGCCAGCCTTCGCCGTATTAATACGCAAACCCTTTTCAGCAATTGCAAGAAGCAGGTTTTCATATGTTTTGGTATTGGCCGAAACCTTTGGCATATAGATTTCGCCGATATCAAAATGCTCAACAACTGCTTTCATTGCGCCAATATGATCCGCATGCGGATGTGTTGCAACCAGATAATCAATTCTGCTGTATCCAAGCTTGGAAATGAAATCAATTATTTTCTCTGCACAATCAGAGGTTGACGCATCAATCAGCATACATTTGCCATCGGGAAGCTGAATAAACTCACTGTCTCCCTGCCCTACATCTAAATAATTTACAACGATTGTGCCATCGGTCTGCAGATTTTTGCCCGTTTCAAGTTCATTGGTTTCAGTAAAATAATAACCTGCACCGCCGAACAGAGCAACAATCACAATGGCTATTACCGTTTTTATAAGCTTTTTATTTTTCATTTTTCAAATCTAACCTTGATTGAATTGGCATGAGCAGTTAAGCCCTCACTGTCTGCAAGGGTAATAATCTCATCCTTAGCCTTTGCAAGCTCTTCCTCTGTATAATAAATAAATGAAGATTTTTTTACAAAGCTGTCAACAGAAAGCGGACTGAAAAATCTTGCTGTTCCGCTTGTCGGAAGAACATGATTCGGACCGGCAAAATAATCGCCGAGAGGTTCGGGCGACCAGTTTCCGAGAAAAACAGAACCTGCATTATCAAGCATGCCGATATACTTTAAAGGCTCCTCAACGCAAAGTTCAAGATGCTCGGGAGCAAGCTCATTCGCAAAATCTATTGCCTGCGCAAGACTATCACAAACGATAATCTCTCCATAGTTTTCAAGGGACTGTTCTATAATTTCCTGCCTTTCAAGGAATTTAATCTGCTTTTCAATTTCCTTAGCTGTTGCCTTAGCTACAGCCTCTGAGGTTGTTAAAAGAATGGAGGATGCCATTACATCATGCTCTGCCTGACTCATTAAATCAGCAGCAAGGAAAGACGGCTTTGCCGTTTTATCTGCAACAATAAGAATTTCCGAGGGTCCTGCAACCATATCAATATCAACAACGCCATAAAGAAGCTTTTTGGCAGTTGCAACAAAAATATTACCGGGACCGACAATTTTATCAACCTTCGGGATTTTTTCCGTTCCGTAAGCAAGAGCAGCAACCGCCTGCGCACCGCCGCACAGAAAAACCTTATCAACACCCGCAACGGCAGCCGCTGCCATAATATTAGGATTTGGCGAGCCATCCTTTGACGGAGGGGTTACCATTATAATTTCCTTAACACCGGCAATTTTAGCAGGAACGGCATTCATTAAAACAGAGCTTGGATAAGCAGCCGTACCGCCTGGAACATAGATACCAACTCTGTGAAGTCCACGGACACGCTGCCCCATAATAACGCCGTTTTCCTTTGTTGTAAGCCAGCTCTGCTGCGTCTGACGCTGATGAAAATCATAAATATTATTCTTGGCATCAACAATAGCTTTTTTGAAATCATCATCAACCAAATCAAGATATGATGAAAGCTCGTCCTTTTCAATAACAGTCTTTTTAGGCATAGCGCCGTCAAATCTTACAGTATATTCACGAACAGCATCATCTCCGCCTTCTTTTACACCCTGAATAATGGATGAAACGATATCAACAATTTTCTGATCTGTTTCGCCGCTTCTTTTTTTCAGGCTTTCAATAAGCGCATATTCGCTTTTTCCGTTTGCTTTTGTAATCTTCATATTTTACCTCACGCTTTACTTGCTTTTTCCATAGCTTCAAGAAAGGCTTCAATTTCATCCTTGCGAAGCTTCATGGACGCCATATTAACAATAACTCTTGCAGAAATAGGAAAGATTTCTTCCACAACCTCAAGCCCGTTTTCCTTTAAGGTTGAACCTGTTTCAACAATATCAACAATGCCGTCTGCCAAACCTAAAAGAGGAGCAAGCTCAACACTGCCTTCAATTTTAATGATATCCACATCCATACCCTTTGATTTAAAGAAATCTCTTGCAACCTTCGGATATTTTGATGCAACTGTTTTTCTTTTATACCCGCTGAAGAAATCCGTACCCTCAGGACAGGCAAGAGCAAAACGGCACTTGCCGAGATTCAAATCCATAACCTCATAGAAAGAGCTGCCGTGCTCAACAATCGTATCCTTGCCGACAACACCTATATCGCAAACGCCATGCTCAACATAGGTTATAACATCAGAAGCCTTTGACAAAACAGCCTCATATTTATCAACAGGAAGAATTAATCTTCTGCCTTTATTCTCAAGCTCATCCGTATCAAGCCCCATTTTCTGAAAAAGCTTAACCGATGATTTTTCAAGCCTGCCCTTCGTCAGCGCAATTCTGACAGGTCTTTCAATATTTATAATTTCATTTTTGGCATCACAAAGCGCATTTACATCCACGCCAAAGCCTATAGCAGGAACATCAAGTCCAAATTCGGCAATAAGATTATCATATCTGCCACCCGAAAGAATGGTTGCACCGGAGCCCTCTGCATAGCCTCTGAAAATAACACCTGTATAATAATTAGAGCGGTTAACAAGCCCTAAATCTATCATAACGGCATCAGAAATATTCATTTCTTCAAGCTTACCCAAAAGTGTATTCAGATAATCAAGTGCTTTATCCGAATTCTCACTCTGATAAAGCTTTTTCGCTTCATCAAGCACCTCTGTACCGCCAAAAAGACGAGGAAGCTTATGAAGCACTTCCGTTTCCGGAGTATTACCGATTTCATCAAGCAAATCGCCGAGGGCTGCATAATTTTTGCCTTCAATAAGCTTGCAGATTTCGGTTTTTTCAGATAATGATAAATTCATTTTATCAAGCACGGCATTGAAGAAGCCGGCATGACCGATTTCAAGTTTGAAAGAATTCAATTCCGATCTTTTCAGGGCTTCAACTGCCATAGAGATAACCTCTATATCAGCCTCAAGAGAAGCATCACCGATAAATTCTATTCCGCTTTGAGGAATCTCATCCGTGGTTCCTGCAAGCACCTTATTCTTAACAAACACATTCTGATTATAATACAGCCTTACAGGAAAATCCGCCTCCTTAAGCCTTGTTGCAACAAGACGGGCAATCGGCATTGTGTTATCCGGGCGAAGCACTGTTGTTCTGCCGTGATTATCCGTTAACTTATACATATCATCGGCTTCAATGCCTGCATTACCGCTTGTAAATACATCAAAAAACTCAATAGCAGGTGTTATAACCTTGCGGTATGAATTTTCTTTATAAAGGGCAGAAAGAGTTGCTTCAACATTTTTTCTGTCATCACATTCTTCAAACAGAAAATCGCGGCTGCCCTCAGGTGTTATATTTGAATATCTTTTCATAGTATATCTCCTTAATTGCACTTTAGCGTGCTAACGTGCTACTATGCTAACACATTGAATGAACAATGTCAACCATTATTCTATATTAAAATAAAGAAATCTGATTGCTGTCCGGCAAATCGCCGAGAGCGCCGCATTCACGAAGCGATTCAACAACACTTGAACCGATATGCGCTCTTGCCATTAAATCATCACACGAAATAAAATCTCCATCGCCATCATGAACAGCGTCATAAATGGATTTTGCCGCATTTTCGCCAACGCCTGAAATAGCTGAAAACGGCAACCTGATTTTTCCATCTTCAATCTGATACACACGCCAATCTGATTTATACAAATCAACGGGCAGAAATTCTATTCCCCTTGCAAGCATTTCTATAACAATCTGATTAACAACATAGGTTGATTCTTCCTTGGCGGTAATGGGATCATTATTCTGCTTTTTCGCATTATATTCGTTCATTTTCGCTTTAACAGCCGATTTACCCGCCACTGCCGAAACAGCATCCAAATCTCCGCCGCGAACTGTAAAATACGCAGAATAGAAATGAATGGGATAATAAATTTTATACCATGCAAGACGGAGTGCTGCAATAACATAGGCGGCAGCATGTGCCTTAGGGAACATATATTTAATCTTATAGCATGAATCAATATACCACTGCTCAACGCCGATTGTTTTCATTGCCTCCTCATACGGCGGAAGCTCTTTCGGAGCCTTTCCCTTACGGGTGTATTCCATAATCTTGAAGCAATCTTTTTTTGAAAGAGGAGATTCCTTGCCGGTTTCCTTTTCATATTTTTCCGCTACGTGAATCAGATGCGTCATAATATCATCACGGCATCCGATAACCTCGGAAATTGTGCATGTTCCGTTCTGAATCAGCTCCTGTGCATTGCCGAGCCAAACGTCCGTTCCGTGTGAAAGACCTGAAATCTGAAGCAAATCGGCAAAGGTTTTCGGCTGAGCCTCTTCAAGCATTCCGATAACAAACGGAGTACCCATTTCAGGGATAGCAAGCGTGCCTGTATTACAGCCGATATCCTCCGGCGAAACGCCGATAGGCTCTGTTGATGTTATAAGCTGATAAAGCTTCGGATCCGCCAGATCAACATCCATAACAGGGATTCCTGTTGAATCTTCAAGATATTTATAAAGCGTAGGATTATCGTGTCCAAGCTCATCAAGCTTCAGAAGCGTATCATGAAG
The DNA here is from genome assembly GCA_029052085.1 of Eubacterium sp. Taxonomy (GTDB): domain Bacteria; phylum Bacillota; class Clostridia; order Oscillospirales; family Acutalibacteraceae; genus Eubacterium_R. The sequence continues at coordinate 893 of JAIDJS010000189.1, read as the reverse complement.
TGAATTCTTAAAGTCAAAATGCGTTGTATAGGTTCCCTTTGATGCATCGTTTGACGGATACTGAATCGGTGTAAAGTCTTCAACAGTATATTTATCCGGAACAACAACCATTCCGCCGGGATGCTGACCGGTTGTACGCTTAATGCCTGTACAGCCTTTTGTTAAACGGTCTATCTCCGCCCTCGGTGTACCGACAATATTACGCTCATCCAGATATTTCATAACATAGCCGTACGCTGTTTTATCAGCAACGGTTGCCATTGTTCCCGCCTTGAACACATATTCCTTACCGAAAAGCTCTTCAGTATATCTATGAGAGCGTGACTGATATTCGCCGCTGAAATTAAGGTCTATATCCGGCTCTTTATCGCCGTCAAAGCCAAGGAAGGTTTCAAACGGAATTTCATGACCGTCACGTTTCATAGGCGTTCCGCATTCAGGGCAGTTTTTCGGGGGCAGATCAAAGCCCGAGCCGTATTCGCCGTGAAGGAAAAATTCACTGTGCTTACAATTTTTACAATAATAATGGGGAGCAAGCGGATTAACCTCTGATATACCGCCGAAATGAGCGGCAAGAGAGGAACCGACAGAGCCTCTTGAACCAACAAGATATCCGTTTCGCTCACTTTCCTCAACAAGTCGCTTTGCAATAACATAAAGCACACCGAAGCCGTGTCCGATAATGGAATCAAGCTCACGCTGCAGGCGGCTTGCAACATATTCGGGAACAGGATCTCCATAAAGTTCCCTTGCCATAGACCAGCACTTTTCGGTCAATTCTTCGTTGGCGCCGTCAATATGCGGCTGGAACGTTCCGGGAGGAATCGGCGGAATATTATCCATAACCATATCAGCAATTTTATTCGGATTATCAATAACGAATTCCTTTGCCC
>JAIDJS010000188.1:792-1371 GCA_029052085.1 Eubacterium sp. | reverse complement strand
AAATACAACACCATATTTATCACAGTCGGCTATAATATGCTTAACCCATTCAAAACGGCATTCCCGTGCGAATTTATAAGATTCTCCGCCAACGGATACCATATCAAATTCCCCGCTTGAAAGATATTTGCTGAAGTCAATATCCTCAAGCAGCGGCGAGGCAAAAATATATTTACGCTTAGCCTTTATTCTCATAAAAACAGGCAGCCGCTCATCCGCTTTTTGCTGGTTTTCACAGGTTACTGCTAAAGATACATTGTTATATCCCTCTCCCCAATCAGTCGGCTTGCAGATTTCAAAGCGTTCAATTCTTTTGGTGCAGATAAGAAATTTTATATCATTTCGCTGCTTTATAATCTCCCACGCTTCGCCGCGCCATTCATCCGCCTCTTCAATAAAGAAATCCGAAGTGAAGCAGGTTGCTACCTCTTTATTTGTATCCAGCTTAAAATTGCCGTATCTGTCCTTTTTAAGAGGCATATTGAAATTTGTTTTTGATTTTGTAATTACATTTGCATCCTTATTGCGCAGGCTATCCAAATAAAATACATAGCAGTTTTTACAGCCGGGACTGCATTT
>JAIDJS010000188.1:0-782 GCA_029052085.1 Eubacterium sp. | reverse complement strand
GGATTCCACATATCCATATATTTACCTCAATCTGTTATTGCCTTTATTATAGAACAAATATTCTTTGTTGTAAAGAGAAAAACAGCACAGATTAAAAAATCTGTGCCGAATCAATTACTGATTATTTGCTTCTGCAGCAGCCTTAGCTGCTTTTTTCTGCTGGCTGTATTTGGATTGAGCTGATGCAGCAACAATCAACATAACAAATCCACCGATAAGACAAACAAAATATGCCTTTGCCATAGGGGTTGAGGTTTCTATTCCCTCAACATTTGCATAAAGCTTATCGCCTGAAAGCAGAGCAGTAGCCTGTCTGCCCTCTATATAGGAATAGGAATTGTGAACATTAATTAAATCATAAACTTTACCGTTATAAGATACCTTAACATCATAAAAATCAGTTTTTGAGCCTGTTTTCTTATTAACAACCTGTGTTGTTTCAGAGCTTACAACCGTTACCTGAACCTCTTCATAATCAGGTGTTGCAGCCTTATCCATTGCAATCCTTGTAGGAGCAATACCAACTAATAATACTATACAAATAACCCATAAAACGATAACTTTTGTTTTCATATAAATCAACCTCACTTATTTTTTTTACTTGATAGTTTATTTTCTGTTCCGTTAAGTATTCTTTTGATGTTCTGCCTGTGTGCAACAATAACGATTGAAGCGAACAAAACAGCTATCAATATTAATACAATATTCTGATAAAAAACGCCTATTAAAACAGGATAAAGAATCGCTATAATAATTGAACCAAGACTTATCATTTTGGAAAC
>JAIDJS010000187.1 GCA_029052085.1 Eubacterium sp. | reverse complement strand
CGGTGGTATGTGAGTGGAAATGCCATCGCTCAACGGATAAAAGCTACCCTGGGGATAACAGGCTGATCTCCCCCAAGAGTCCACATCGACGGGGAGGTTTGGCACCTCGATGTCGGCTCATCACATCCTGGGGCTGAATTCGGTCCCAAGGGTTCGGCTGTTCGCCGATTAAAGTGGTACGCGAGCTGGGTTCAGAACGTCGTGAGACAGTTCGGTCCCTATCTGCCGTGGGCGTAGGATATTTGAGAGGCGCTGTTCCTAGTACGAGAGGACCGGAATGGACGCACCGCTGGCGTATCGGTTGTCATGCCAATGGCACGGCCGAGCAACTATGTGCGGATTGGATAAACGCTGAAAGCATCTAAGCGTGAAGCCATCCTCAAGATAAGATATCCCACTTTTTTAAGTTAAGACCCCTTACAGACTATGAGGTTGATAGGCTGCGTGTGTAAGTACAGTGATGTATTTAGCTTGGCAGTACTAATAGGTCGAGGGCTTGACCTTAACGTCAAAATATGTTAAAGTGTTCAGGCTATTGCTAAAAGTTCCAAATCCTTTTTCCTGTATTTAGTTTTCAGGGTATATGAAAATATCCTTGAATGAGCTATGCACCATTAGCTCAGTTGGTAGAGCACCTGACTCTTAATCAGGGTGTCCACGGTTCGAGCCCGTGATGGTGTACCATCTTGTGGCCCGTTGGTCAAGCGGTTAAGACATCGCCCTCTCACGGCGAAAACAGGAGTTCGATTCTCCTACGGGTCACCATACCTGAGGAAACCAACAGGTCTTACAAACAACTGTGACCGTTGTTACAGTTCATAGTCGGTGTTTATTACGAAGAGGGTCCACCCGTTCCCATCCCGAACACGGTAGTTAAGCTCTTCAGTGCCGAAAATACTTGGCGGGCAGCTGCCTGGGAAAATAGGTCGATGCCGACATCTCTTAAACCTCTAACACTTGTTAGAGGTTCTTTTCTTTTGATTAAAACTCGTATTTTGTATTTTTTCAGGCAACTGACAGTTGCTTGCTAATTCGGAAATGCTATATTATACTGTTATTGAGGTGATGGTATGGAAACAAAAGAAATATTATTGGAACTGCGAAAGCAGAAGAATTTAACACAGGATGAGCTTGCTGACAGAGTTTTTGTTACAAGACAGGCAGTTTCAAAGTGGGAATCAGGCGAATCTGTTCCGAATACGGAAACATTAAAGATACTTTCAAAACTATTTGATGTTTCTATTAATACACTTTTAGGATCGCCGCGGAAATTGATTTGTCAATGCTGTGGAATGCCGCTTGACGACAGTTCAATCAGCAAAGAACCCGACGGAGCGTTTAATGAGGAATTTTGCAAATGGTGTTATGCTGATGGGGATTTTGCTTATAAAGATATGGATGTATTAATCGGATTTCTTGCTGAGCATATGTCAAATGAAAATTGGCCTAAGGAACATGCAGAAGCCTATTTTAAAGAAAATATCCCAAAGCTTAATTATTGGAATAAGAAAAGCAGTTAAATAAAAAAGCAGCCGGGAGGCTGCTTTTTGCTGTTTATTCACAAGGATATATTAAATTCATTTGTCTTCTGCATTCATCCATGATTTTCATACAATCCCGTGTTGAAGAGAATGGGATGTAATCAGATTGGGTTTTGCCTGCCATTATTTCCTCAGCTGCTCTTGTAAACTCAGTTAAATAATCTGTTCTGCCATTAAAAACGTTTCTGCCTTTATCATTTTTAAGTACTGCCTTTGATGCCATATGGAAAAGTGGAAGCGATATTTTGCCTTTCGTTCCTTTAATTATGCAGTCTTCACGGGCAGATGTAAGTGAAACGTTGAATTTACAAATGGTTTTTCCAAAGCGGAGCGTTATTTTCTCCGAAATGTCGATTCCGTTTTTTATGGTGCCGCTGCAGATGATTTCTTTAGAATAACCAAAAAGATTATAGCAATAGGTTATAGGATAAATGCCTATATCAAGTAGTGCTCCGCCGGCAGTTTCAGGCATAAGCACACGGGAGGTTTTCGGTTTAAGGATACCGGGGAAGGAATAATTGATTTTAACCTCTTCCACCTCACCGATTGCACCGCTTTTTATCCATTCCTTAACTGTAAGTGCAACATTCGAAAACCATGTCCACATTGCTTCACAGAAATATGTTTTGTTTTCTTTGGCACAGCGAATAAGCTTTTCTGCATCATTTGTATTGATGCCTACGGGTTTTTCACATAATACGGGTTTTTGATTTTTCAGTGCGATAATTGAGTATTCAAGATGCGAGGTGTGGGGCGTTGCAATATAAACGGCATCAACATCTTTACGCAGTATTGCTTCTTCGGCAGTTTTGAATGCAGCTGCGCCGTACTTTTCAGCAAAGGCACATGCCTTTTCATGATTTCTACTGTAAACAGATACAATTTTATGATTACCTCTTGTTATATCCTTTGCAGTTTTTTCGGCAATACTGCCGCAGCCAATATAAGCCCATTTGAATGTTTCCATAAAATCTCCTTACGCATTTTTTATTTGGTTGATAGCATTGTTCCAGAATTCAAAAAGCCTGTCTTCACTCCAGGCAGCATTTGCAGGGCTTGTTGACGGAAGAACAATTGCCTTAATCCCTGTTTCCTTAAATATATATTTGTTGTACAGTGCTTCAGCCTTTTTTCCGTTTACAAAAATGCCCTTAATATTTGCGGTGTTTAAAATTTCATTTAAATGATTCGGAGTAACATTTTTAATTGTACTGTCTGCAGATCCGGTAATTTCACAGGAATGAATAACATCCCACAGGGCAAAATGATGATTCAAAATCATATTGGTTTTTTCTTCAATTGTAGCAGGCAGGTTTTCATTGCAAATTCTTGCCATAACTTTCCAGAATCTATTCTGAGGATGGCCATAGAAGAAGCCTACTTCTCTTGATTTAACGGACGGAAAAGAGCCGAGAATCAAAATCTCAGCTTCACTATTATATAACGGTTGTATCGGATGAACAATCATAATAAAAAATCCTATTGAAAAAAAGCCCTCATAACTTATGTTAAGAGGGCTGAATAATTTAGAATGTAACAGTATTGGATGTGTTGTTAATAGTTTCAGTTGATAAAAGACTTCTCTTTGCGTAGTGTGTGCAGGTTACTCTGTACTGATAGCCGCTTGGAACAGTAAGAGTTTTTGAAAGGTTATATACGCGGCTGTCAGCATATAAATTGGTATAAGATTTATATTCACTCCAGGAGCTGCTGCTGTTTTTTCTTTGCTGGATGGTTACCTTTGTAAAACCGCATTTTACAACGCTTATTGTACAGTTTGTTTTTCCTGCAATGATCAAGTTGCCACCACTTTTTCCAATAGAAATAACATAAGAAGTAATTAATCCAGAGGTATATGGAGTGATACCATTATCAGGATTGTTTTCCAATATAGCATTAAATTCCTGTTCGGATAATTCGATATCCTGCCATTCTGCATCAGTTCCGCTGACTTCGGCAAAAGCTGTATACGGCACAAAAAAGGAAAACAGCAGAAGACTGATAACCGTTAGTTTTAAAATTTTTTTCATGAATTCTTCCTCACTTTATGGATTCGGCAATTGTAATTGCCGAATCAAAATCAATGCTGTTCAAATCTATAGCATAGTCAATATCTCTATTAATATATAACACTGAAGAATCATTTTTATTACCAAAAACAAATACATCTATTCCATTTATTGTAAGCTGTTTTGCTGAATCGTATTCAGATGTTATTTGAGTATTATTATTTAAAACAGTATTGATTCCATTCTTATGCTTAGTGATTGTAACACCTATTACTGAATTATCATTGGTATTATAAAAATCAACTAATGCAGTGATAAAATCAGTATCTTCCGTAATATTAACATCATATGTATATCCGCCGGTTAAAAGAACATTCGGAATGATAATATTTTCAAAACCGCTGTTTTTTAATTGGCTGATTAAATCTGCCGTATTAGTTGAATGCTTGTCAGCACCGGTTTCGGCATTTCTGAGATTAATGGAAAAATGATCTTCATAAAACTGAACGATCTTGTCCGATGTGTCATTATTAACATATTTTGCTGCAACAGGAACGGCTATGCCCATAATAATAATGATTATCGCCGCAATTGCAACTATTCTCATAATTTTGATTTTTATGTGTTTTTTATTTTCTGATTTCTTATTTAATTCTTTATTTTTATTATTTCAATATTTAAATCCTCTATATTATAATTTAATTCATACTCCTGTTGAATTATTTTCCTGTATTTCTTTAAGGGATTTTTATGTTTCCTCTTTAAGGGCTTTTACCTTTTCACCTGTG
>JAIDJS010000186.1 GCA_029052085.1 Eubacterium sp. | reverse complement strand
AATACGGATTTTGAAGATAAAACGGATGAATTGATGCAGATTTTTACGGAAATCGGAAAAGTAAAACATCTTTCGGTTACTTGCGAAAGCGTTCAAAATCTGATTAAAAGGCTGCAGAGCTTTATTACGGATAATTACTATACCTGTACAGATGAAGTTTTTAAAGGCTTAGGAAAAATGTATGCTGCCGATGAAAGATTTAAGAATAATATTGACAAAGCAGGCGGAGTCGGTACTGCGGAATTTACGGCAAAAGCAATTGAAGCAATCATATAACCGAAAGGGTGCATATTTTAATATGCACCCTAATTTTATATTCGCCTCTTGTTCAAACAAGAAAATCCATTTGACAGGATTGGCAATAATTGGTAATATTAAACTATTCAAAATGTTGAAATTTGCAGAAAAAAGGTGGAAAATAGTGAGGGTTTTAAACAAGGCAATCATTTGTTTTATTATTATCGTTCTTTTACTTTTATCACCGATGTATGTTTTTGCAATGGATACCGCATTTGTAAGCAATCCTGAAATATGGTATGAAAAAAACGGGATTTGTCATGGTTCGGAGCAAAAGCTTGAGAATTACAGCGGTATGTTCAGTTATTACACGGATGTTGAAAACAATTGCTTTTATCTTCACATAAGCTACAATGAAAAAAGCCTGAATGATGAGGGGAATGATATCAAGGTAGAATTCTGCATTTTAAATGATATCAATACATACTCGTTTACTTTTGATGAAGCCGGAATTATTGAGGCAGACAGTGAGATTAAAAAATCATTTGATGCAATCTGTAATTTCGGACAGGCAACAGCACAGGGGCAGGAAATTTATTTAGGTATAGAATTCAGAAATAAGGCTGATAAAGCAGTTGATAATACTGTTTCGTTTTCCGTTGCAGTAAACGGTAAGGCGTATAAGCTTGCTGATGGTATTACGCTTCCGTTCTGTAAAGAAGAAGCAACGAAAACTGAAAGCAAAGAAAGAACCTCGTCTGCAAAAGAAACCAAGAAAAACAGCAATATTAATACTGAAAGCCGCAGTTCCAAAGCATCAACTGAAAAAACAACAAAATTCAGATATATTGCTCCGCAAAAGCCCAATAATTCCGAAGAATATACGGCAGAGGAGTATACCTTTACTGAGGATAACATTGAAACACCCAAGAACAATGCAGAAATTATAACGGAAGAACAAGATAAATCAAGCATTTCGTCTTCCTCAAAAATCTTGATTGCGGCAGCGGTGTTTTCTATATTAATCGGAACGGCTATGATTGTATATTACAGCTTGAAAGCTAAAAAGGATAAATCAGAAAAACAAGACGAGCAGTAAAACATATTGCAGTCTATATCGGATAAATAACAAAAAGCGTTGAACCGGATGTTCAACGCTTTTTGTTATAGAATGATTCTGTTATTTAAGCTTTTCTGCCCATTCTTTTTCACGAAAGCCGGTTAAGATTGCTTTATCGGATATTATAACAGGTCTTTTAACAAGCATTCCGTCTGTTGCCAAAAGTTTGAGCTGCTCCTCTTCGCTCATTTCAGGAAGTTTTTCCTTAAGCTGCATGGATTTATAAAGCATTCCGCTTGTATTGAAAAACTTTTTTAGCGGCAACCCGCTTTCAGCATACCATTTTTTCAGCTCTTCATATGTTGGGTTTTCCTCTTTAATATGCCTGCTTTCATATTCAAATCCGTTTTCATCAAGCCATTTTTTTGCTTTTTGGCAGGTTGTACATTTTGGATATTCAATAAATAACATGTTAACTGACTCCTTAAAAGTGATTTGAATTCAGTATAAAGCTTTTGACAGAATAAAGCAAGTCCAAAGGGCAATTACAAATAATCCCTCGGCAGGAATGGCAAGCTTGGTGTATGGACATTTCCAGCCCTTGTCTACGCACAGGAATATGGATCTTGTTACAAAAACTGTGGTGGAAAAGAAAAGTCCGCCAACAAGAGAATAGCTTGCTGTTCCGAGAGCAAGGGTTAAGTAAAGCAGAAAGGCGCCGAGCGCAAAGGATATTCCGCCGTAGTAAACCCTGATTTCGGTTTTTCCTGCATTGTCAACAGGCTTAACCGAAAAGCTTTCGGCATTTTTGATAGGGCTGATGATAAACACAATGGCCATTCCGAAAAAGTATCCGATAAGACCTATCACTGCAACGCTTACAGGAATGTTTTCCATAAAAATCTGTTTTATTGTTTCCATAAGTTTTCCCCTTTAAACAATTTTGTATTTTTACTATAACATTAATCTGTAAAACAGTCAATCTGTTTTTATTACATTTTACAACGAATTGTCATAGATGTAGATAGTTCCTTATATCTTAAAACAAAACTGTAAAGTGTTATCGCTTTACGTCAGTTTTTAATAATTCTTTTAAATTTCATTTATTTTATTGCATTAAAACTTTAATCATAATATAATATAATCAGCATATTAAATTAGTTATGGAGGTTAATTATGC
>JAIDJS010000185.1 GCA_029052085.1 Eubacterium sp. | reverse complement strand
GTATAAGCCCTGTTGATTTAAGAACCGGAACACGCTCTTATGAAAGTGTTTATGAGGATTTTTCAGCAGGTGAAAAAAGGCTTGCAAAAAATCTTTATAAAAATGTAAATTCAAAGGATGATCACGGTTTTCCGTTTACTCCAAACAGTATCAGAGATAAATCCTTTATTGCAAAAAGAAAAATTCCTGCTTCAAAATTTGATGAAATTCGATTCGCCGGTAAAAAGCACGGGGCAACAATTAATGATATGCTTTTAACTGCATATTTCTATGCGCTTTATGAGCTTGCAGGATTTGACAGCAGAGAGGCTGTTTCTATCTCCTGTGCCGTTGATTTAAGAAGGCATCTTAAGAGCAGTGATGGTCAGGGTGTAACAAATCATACTGCGTGGATGCAGTGCCGTGTTCCGGAAAGAGGAGCAAATATTTTTGAAACGCTGAATTTCGTTGTCCATTCCTCAAATCAGTTTAAAGAGGATAAATTTATAGGACTTCATGGTCTTCCGCTTCTTTCCTTCGGCTATAAAATTCTTCCTCTTGCTGCATCGGAAGAGGTTATAAAAATAGGCTATGCAAATCCGCTTCTTGCGATGAGCAATATCGGTATTCTTGAGGTTGATAAGCTTGCTCTTGAGGGTCACGAGCCGGTTGATGGCTTTATGAGCGGTGCTGTTAAATATAAGCCTTATGCGCTTTTGTCTGTTACCTCGGTAAGAAAAGAGCTTACTCTTTCAATGTGTGTAAGAGGCAATGATGAGGATAAATTAATTGTTGATAAATTCTTTGATTTAATTGTTAGAAATATCGATTTATTGACAGAATGATATAAAAAAAACAAAAAGCTCGTTTTATCCGAGCTTTTTGTTATAAAGCAATTTAAAATTAACCTTCGTAATCGTCTTCGTTTTCCCAGTTGTGCCAGATGCTTTGAACATCGTCGTTTTCTTCAAACATATCAATCATTCTGCTCATTTTCATCATATCGTCCTGATTTTCAAGGCGTGTATATGTTGATGGAATGTAGGCGGGTTCGCTTGAAATGGTTTTGTAGCCTTTTGCTTCAAGCTCATCGCGGATTGTGCCGACATCGTTTGCTGCTGTTCTGATTTCAAAAACATCTTCGTCATCGGCAATGAAATCCGTTGCGCCGGCTTCAATAGCCTCCATCATAAGCTCTTCTTCGTCAACATCTTCTTTTTCAACAAGAATAACGCCCTCTCTGCTGAACATAAAGGTTACGGAGCCAGATGTTCCCATATTTCCGCCTGCTTTGTCAAAGTAGTGTCTTACCTCTCCTGCAGTTCTGTTTCTGTTATCCGTAAGTGCTTCAACAACAACGGCAACACCATTTGGACCATAGCCCTCGTAAACGATTTCTTCGTAATCTGCTCCGCTTGTATCGCCGGTAGCTTTTTTCAGCATACGATCTATATTATCATTAGGAACATTATTCTGTTTTGCTTTCGCAATGACATCTTTAAGTCTGGTGTTAACGGATGGATCAGGTCCGCCGTTTTTAACTGCAACGGCAAGCTCTCTTCCTATCTTTGTAAAAATCTTTGCTCTGGCAGCATCGTTTGCACCCTTTTTTCTTTTAATGGTGCTCCATTTTGAATGTCCGCTCATATGAACACTTCCTTTTAATCTTAAAATATGCAATATTTTAACATATCTTTGATACGCTTTCAAGTGTAAACAGAGGTGTTAATTTAATTTTTATATCATTATTTGAATATTATATTTAAATGGGGGATTTTTATGAAAAAAATATGTATTGCCTTAATTGCTGTTGCCTTGGCTGCGGCATCTGTTTTCGGCGCGGTAACCATTAAAAAAAGTATTTCGGAGAAAAGTAATTTAAAAATAAATGAAAAATCATCCTTGTCTGAAATTGTTGAATTTTATAATCGCTCTGTTAAGGGCAGTAAAGATTATAAGGATTTCAGCCTTGATGTAAAAACATCCATTAAGCTTGATGAAATAAACAGCTCCAGTTCGTTTTTAAATGAAATGCTTTCTACGATTATGGGCTATAAGGTTGGCGATACAAGAGAGGAAACGAAGTCCTTTTCTTTTGAAACCGGTGTGGATGCCGATCATTCGGAAAAAACACCTTTCAATGTTATCCAGCCGGCAAATTCATATATTGAAAACTTCAGTGAGAGCTCTTTGCTTTTAAAATCCCTTTCCTGCGATACGGATTATGCCATGCTTGCTTTTGAAGTGAAAAGTGAAACGGCAGAACTGGATAGAGTTGTTACAGCTATAAATCCTATTATTAAAGGGCAGGCTGATTCCGATACATCCGCAATATCGGCGCTTGCACCGAATCATTCCCGCTTTATTGATGTCGGCGATATTATGTCAACAGTTGTTGATATGCTTGGAATCAGCGATATGATTAGTGGTTCTG
>JAIDJS010000184.1 GCA_029052085.1 Eubacterium sp. | reverse complement strand
CCTGAAAAAGGAAGCCTTGTTTAAAATATTGAGAAAGAGCTAAAGGAAAAAACAAAATAAAAACAAATGGAACTTTCTCAATAAAAGCAAAAAAATATTTATTTCTTTTTTCCGTGTAAAATCGGGCTTAAAGGTTTATAGATAAGTGCAGAAATAACAACACTGATTAAGCCTTTGATAAATGTAAACGGCACATTATAAATTAATATTGCCATTTCAATGCTTTTTACTTTAAATAAATTCTGATAAACCTGTAAAACAGCTTCTTTCGGCATAAAGTTGTAATAGAACGGATAAACAACAAATAAATTTGAAGGATAGCTTACAACAGCCATAACCAGCGAGCCGATAACACCTGCAATCAGAGCCATTTTTTTCGTTTTCTTATGTTTATACATAATTCCGGCAACGCCAACGAAAACGGCACCCAGTATAAAGTTTGAAAGCTCTCCTATAAATCCGCTTCTGCTTACTGCAAGATGAATAATGTTTTTTACAAATTCAATTATAATTCCGGCAATAGGTCCGTAAGCGAATGAACCGATAAGCGCAGGCAAATCCGAAAAATCAAATGCAATGAAGCTTACAGGGCTTGGAATTTCAAGATACTGCAGCGCTGTTGCAAAGGCGGCAAGCATACCGCAGCCGGCAATGTAATGAATTTTACTGCTTTGTGATTTTTTTTGTTTGATGGTTGTTTCTGACATAATGAATTTCTCCTTTTTTTGGGCATAGGCAAGCATTCAATTTGATTGCTTTGCCAAAAAGAGAAGCCCTGGATACTTTTGTATCCAGGGCGTAAATGTTCTGACATAAAGGCAAATCGTATTTTTGCCTTAAACATTTTCTCTCATCCGGACTTTGCCAATAATAATTGGTTTACCGTCGGTATCGGAATTTCACCGATTCAGCCATAATTCTTTGAATTACAGGTCGCAGACTATACTGCCGGTGGGGAATTTCACCCCGCCCTGAAAATATTTTGTATCAGTATTATATGCCGTTGTAAAAAATTTGTCAATACCTTATGCCGAATTTTTAATATTTGGGAATCCAGCTGTCCATACTAACCTGCTCTTTGTCCTTTTCGGGGCTGTATTTATCCTGATAATAGTTTTCAAGATGTGTGTCAAAGCTTCCGTCCGGGGAAATATCAATAATGGTGCAGCCGCGCTGTGCGCCGTATTTCATAATTCCGATATAGGCAAGATAATCTATGGAATAGCCGTAGGTTAAGCGAATGCCCTTGTAATCGACAGAGAAGTTGTTTAAATGGTCATGTCCGCAGAAGAAGCCCTGTGTTGAACCAAGCTCCTTTGCTGCATCAAAAAGACCGCAGTTTTCTTCAGCACAGAAAATGCCGCTGTCTTTTTCACCAACTTTTCCATAGTAATATTTAACATTTTCGGTATCCTTGCTTCCGTTGTTTACATATTCTTCCCAAGCTGTTTTGTATTCAACAAGCGGAATGTGGAAGAAGGCAAGGGATTTCGGTGTTTCTCCGCCGTTTTCTTCGGTTAAAGCTTTGATTTCGTTTTTATACCATTCAACCTGATTGTCGTGAATTCTGTCATATTTCATAATAATGCCGTCTATAATTCCGGAGCCGACATAGGACTGAGAATCCATCAGAACAAGGCTTTGTGTAATTTTTCCTGCCGTGTTTTTTACATTAACTATGTAATTGCCCGATCCGTCTACTTCTTCAGGACCTGCCTGTAAAAGGCAATGGCTGAACTCGCCGCTTGTGTAAAAATCGTAGATATCCTCTCTTGTATAATAGGAATAGGATTCCGTATCGTGATTGCCGAATGCAGGAGCCCAGTAAACACCAAGCTGTTCCATAAGGGTAGCAAAAAGCCTTGCAGAATTCTTATTGTTGAAGGTGCCGGCCTGAAATGGAATCGGATATGCAATATCTCCCGAAACAACAACTAAATCGGGCTTTTCCTCCTGAATCATGGAAGCAACGGCGTTAATAGCCATAGAATCCTTTTTAATGCTTAAAAAGCCTGCTCCGATATGGATATCTGTAAGCTGCATAACCTTGAAATCATCGTCTGTTACAAAGGTATAGTAACCGTTCTCAGCTATTTCGGGCTTAAGCTGGTTTTCATAGGAAACAGCTTCTATTGATTTGATAAAGTTTGTGTTTGATTTGATGCCTATAAGGCTTACACACATACAGATTAATAAAGCAAATACGATAATGCCTATAATGGAGCCTAAAACCATAAGCGCTATTTTTCCTTTGCTTTTCTTTTTTGTTTTTTCCTTGGTAGCCATAAAGATTTCCCCTTTTTATTGCAGCCGTTAGGCTGTTTGTTATTTTAAGCAATAATGGATTTTACTGCTTTTTTTAATCGTTTACAAGAAATTTTGCCTGCCGGAAAACGGATTTTGCAGCAGAAGTCAGAATGATGATTCCGATTACGATACCGAAAACGCCGTCTATTGCATAATTAAGCTTGTTTATAAGAAAGAAGCCCATAACCGACATCGTTGTTATTGCAAAATCAAGAAAGCTGTCAAGAATCAGCGCCTTATAAACAGGCGACGGAGATTTACGGTTGCTTCGTATATAAACCATTGCCATAACAATCTTTACGCAGGCTGTTAATATAATAAGAACGGCATATCTGAAGGAATATGAAACCAGAACGGGATACATAAATCTTTCAAGCCCTGTATAAACACAGTAGCCGCCCGTTACGGCAACAATACTTCCGATAATAAAAGAGCAAAGCGCCTGAACACGGCTGCTTTTTCTTTCGTTTATTTTTGATTTTACAATAAAAATAAAGCCAAAAAGGGCAATAAGAGCTGAAAATGTATCTCCCAGATTATTTACCGAATCGCAATAAATTGCAAGCGAATTTGAGCTTATGCCGACATACAGCTTTACAAGAAAAAGCGAAAGATTGCAGGCAATTCCGAAAATTGCAATTTGTATATCTCTTTTACTC
>JAIDJS010000183.1 GCA_029052085.1 Eubacterium sp. | reverse complement strand
CCCTGTTATTCTCTCCTCTTAAAACCGAAAGCATTTCAGCATTTCTGAATTTATTTTCCAGACGGCGGTTTGCACGCTTCATTTCACTTTTGGTTGTAAACGTTCCGCGATGCATTTCAAGATAAAGCTCTCCGTCCCACATTTCAAGATTTTTGTTATCCTTTAAATTCCTTTCAAGGAATTCAGCGCCGCCCATATGCGTGCATTTCGGCATAATAGAAAGCTTATCAAAGCGGTGCATCATTTCAATCATTTCTTCCGTACAGCCCGAGCCGCCGTCGCCGTAGCCGAACATATTCATCGTCTGTCCGCCGCTGTCCTTATCAATATATGCTTCCCAGTTTTCCTGTATCTGGCTCGGCATATTCCACGTAATAAAGTGGGTTGGAGGAACGCAGGCAAGCACATCCGATCCGTCTATTCCCCTCCAGATAAAGTTATTATGCGGAAAGCGGTTTGTATCATTCCAGGTTGACATTTTGTTTGAAACAAAATAATCAACACCGCTTTTCTTTAAAATCTGCGGTAAAATCCAGCTGTTTCCGAACACATCGGGAAGCCACGCGTTATTAACCGTTTTGCCAAACATTCTTTTATAGGTCTGCTGTCCATATAAGCACTGACGGATAAGGCTTTCGGCATTGGGTATATTGCAGTCAGGCTCTACATACATTGCACCTACAGGCTCAAACTGACCGTTTGCAACCTTTTCCTTTAGCTCTTCAAATACCTCGGGATAATATTTTTCAAGCGTTTCATATACATACGGCTGGGTATGGGTATATTTGAAATCGGGATATTTATCCATAAGGCGAAGCTGAATCAGAACCGTTCTTAAGTTCTTCTGAACAGCGTGAATCCTGCGCCAATAGTATGCAATATCAAGATGTGAATGCGCAATAAGGGCAACATCTCCGCTCCCTTTATAGGTATCATTCGGGAAAACAACCTCATCAAGATACCTTTGTGCCTCCTCAACACCTGTTAATTTCTCACTGTCAAAATCAATGAAATTCATTGCATTATTCAGCTCTTTGTTGAGGAAATTCCTGTAATCCTCACTGAACAAATCGCTTTTTGCAATATCAAGCAGAAGCTCAAAATCCCAGACAAGATTCTGAACTGCGTGATTTACCTCTGCGATATAGGCACCCTCAAATATCTGACGGCAGCCGCGAACGGAAAGACTTTCGGGGTTTCGTTCATCATCGGGCTTGCTTCTGTTATATCCCATCATTTCAAAATGAAGCGTTTTCGTATCATCAACATAAGGGGAAAGAAGCATTCTTTCTCGG
>JAIDJS010000182.1 GCA_029052085.1 Eubacterium sp. | reverse complement strand
ATTTACAAAAATCAAATTATTTTTAGTATTCAAATTAATACCTCAGTCACTTAAATTTAAATCAATCATATATGTGTTTAATAGTTACGGACTCCGAATATTCGGAGTCCGTAACTATTTTCATTTTTTTCTTTTAATTATTGCCGGAAGAATGATCGGTTTTGATTCATCTGCATTGACCATTTGTTCAATAAGCTTTTCTTTAAGCTCTTTTCTTATTTGAGCATATTTGGGGTCTTTGATAAGATTGTGCTTTTCAATCGGATCTTTATCCAGATCATAAAGATAGTCCTCAAAATACACCTTACTGCTGCTGTGTGCATAGCCGACAGGGCTTAAATCTCTTACGGAGTATTTATATCTGTCTGTTCTGATAGCTCTGCCGCACTGGCTTTCGCTTATCTGCATAAATACGCAGTCACGCTTATCATCAGGATTGTCAATCTGTTTGGTTAAATCAATACCCATATAGCTTTGCGGAATGTCGATTCCGGCCATTGAAAGCAGGGTAGGCGGGATATCAATAAGGCTTGAAAGTCTTGCTTCCTTTTTTCCGCCCTCAAAGCCGCCGCCTTTTATAATAAGCGGTGTACGGCTTGCACTTTCGTGGCAGCTTCGTTTGTATTCCGGATTTCTTGTTTTAAAGTGGCTTCCGTGGTCACTTGTGTATATGATTACTGTGTCGTCATAAATTCCAAGCTCTTTAAGCTTATCAATAAGTCTGCCTACATTGTAATCAAGTCTGTTTATTGCTGAAATATAATCGGGATACATTTTTTTGTAATCGCCCTTTAAAAATGTTAAATCATCAGGGATAGGGTAATCCTTATAATTATCAATGGTTTCTTTGTAACCTTCGTAGCACTTGTGATCATTCTGATGATGCGGTTCAAGCTGGCTTACAAACATAAAAAACGGCTTATCCTTATCGCAGTTATCAAGATATTCAAGTGCAAAATCGTTAATGCAGTCTGCACGATATCCTTTAAAATCAATCTGATTGCCGTCCCCGTCAAATACGTATCCGTCATAGCCGTGTGATGTAAATTCAAGGCAGTCTGCTGCTCGCCAGTATTGATATTTACCCTGTCTTTCTTTCGGGATTGCAGTTTTCTCACAATGCAGTCCTATTCCCGGATAACGGTCGGATGCAAGATGCCATTTGCCTATGTAAGCAGTCTGATAGCCTGCGTTGTTAAAATGCTCTGCAAGCGGTGTGATATTATCAGGCAGAGCAATACCGTTGCAATAGCAGCCTATCTGTGTTGCATAAACACCTGATTGCAGGCAGGCTCTTGCCGGACCGCAAACAGGCTGGCAGGTAAAGTTGTTTTCAAATAAAACACCCTCGGAAGCAAGCTTCATAAGATTTGGCGTTACTGCTTCATTAACGGTGTCCCATCGCTGCTGGTCTGAAAAATAGAAAATAATGTTTTTTCTTTTCATAAGTGTATCCTTTCTTATATAACAGCGTTGCATAGGTTTACACCTGCAACGCAGGCTACAACTACCGTAAACACTGTTTTTATTGTTTTTTCATTGCTTTTTTTATTCATTCTTGCTCCGAGGATACCGCCGATAACAGCCGTAGCTACTGCAAGAATAAGCGTTACATAATTGAATTCGGGAATACTGTCGGTAACCGCTGTTGTAATAAGCTTTGACAGCTGGCTGAAGAAAATGACGCCGACACTGTAAACAGCTGCATCCTTCATAGACATGGAAAAGAACAGAACAAGGAATGCAACATTTATAGGTCCTCCGCCGACACCCAGAAATGAAGCGGTAAGCCCGAGAATAAGTCCTACGGTTATAATGCCTGCCGGATTTTTTACATTCAGGCTTTTTCTTTTCTTTAAGTTTATGTAAATGACTGAGATAATAAGCAGGATTCCGAGAATTATACCCTGAATTCGTTTTAATGCGGTGTTATCAAAAATCGTAAGCATATAATCAAAAAGACAAGAGCCGGCTATTCCGCCCGCAACAGCCCCGATGGATAAGATTACGATAAATTTAAAATCAATTTTGGTCTTTGCTTTTATATGCTTGATGGTTGAGCTTATGCTCATACTGAAAACGGCACAGGCAGATATGAAATTAACTGCTGCAACACTGTCGTGCCCGATTAAATCAAGCAGCGGCTTTATAATTACTCCTCCGCCGAGTCCTACGAATGCGCCTAAAAAGGTTGCAAAGAAAATGATAATCGAATATATTACATCATACATTGTATCAGCTCTTTTCTATAATGATACTTCTTGTCGGAAAAGCAAAATCTGTTTTATTTTCTTCAATGATGTTTTTGATTGCAAGATTAAGCTCTTCCATAAAGCTGTTATAAATATTCACATCCGTAGTGTCTATATAGCATCTGATTTGAAAATTAATTGAAGAATCAGCATATTCGGAAAAGAAAACCCTTATTGTTTCATTATCAACAAGCTCATTCTTTTCAAGATAATCCCTGATTTCTTTTTCACATTTGATAATAACATCATTTGATGTGGAATACAATATCCCAATGCTGAATTCAACAAGTTTTCTTGTTAATCTGGCATAATTTGTTATGGATGAATCGGCAAGCTGTGTGTTCGGAACAATGATAATGGAGTCGTCAAGCTTTCTTATTCTGGTTGATCTCATAGTTATGTCTTCAACTGTTCCCTTGAATTCGGCGGTTTCAATTAAATCGCCCACATCAAAAGGTTTATCAAGCAAAATAACAAAACCGGAAATAAGATTTTTCAGCGTATCCTGTGCTGAGAGAGAAACGGCAAGTCCGCCGACACCAAGCCCCGTAATCAAGCCGTTGATATTGTAGCCGAGTTCTGCAAGCACCATAAGAACGGCAATGCAAACTGTTAAAATTTTCAGCAGATTTGAAATGAATTTTACTGCAACAATATTTACCTCGGTGCTTTTGCTTTTTAAATTAATTATATTCTGGATATTATCGGAAAGGTAGCAAAGAAAGCTCCAGCAAACAATCATTATGGTGAAAATTTTAAAAGCATCTGTAACAGCCTGGCTCTGATAATTTATTGAAATTCCGATATACAAGCCAAGCAAAGCAAAAAAGGATGAAAGAGGCCTTATAAGGCTGTCCTTAAAAGCCTGTTTGCTCTCCGGTTTTTTAGAATAAAAAATCTTTGCAAGAACAGACAGAATGGCTTTTGAAATCATTTTTTTCAGCAAAAGAAACGCTATAAAAATGATTACGCCTAAAGCTATATTAATATATTTTTTATTTATGTTGTAGAAATCTATAATAAAATCCATTAAGTGCATCTCCTTAAAGTGTGCAGTAAAAATTGCTTTCCCAAGCGGGAATATATGGTGAATGTCTGAAATATA
>JAIDJS010000181.1 GCA_029052085.1 Eubacterium sp. | reverse complement strand
GTTATAGATGTTGAAAAAATCTAAATATTTTAAAGTATAAAAAAATCACCTTTGCTTAAAATATGAGCGAGGTGATTTTTTATGAAGAAAAATAATAAAGAGCATAAAAAAGAAATTAAAAACGGTGCAAAAATCATTGATTTAACATCCTACATCAATCCCGAGCAAATTTTAAGTGACGTTAACGGCAGCTATACAGGGATTACGGCAGACACATTTTTTAACGGCGAATACGAAGAGCCTGTTCAGGATGCCGACGATTTATAAAAAGAAATGCTCTCTGCTTTTCAGCAGAGAGCTAATTTAATAAATTTACGCACGGGCAACCATTTCGCCGTACTTTTCTTTGCTTTCCTTAATAAACTGTTCGACCTGAGCAGCAGACGGCATTGCATCCGAGCAGCTATGCGCAGAAATAAGAATGGATGCAGAAGCAGAGCCGAATTCAAGACAATCAATAATTTCCTTCCCCTGAAGAAGGCTGTAAAGGAATGAAGAGCCATATCCGTCTCCGCCGCCGAAGCCCTTAAGCTTAACTGCAGGGAACGGCTTGATCGTATAGAATTTACCATCGTTTGTATATGCTGTTGAGCCCTCTTTACCATGCTTAATTACACAAATTGAAGCACCAAAGGACTGCCAGTATTTAGCAGAATCCGGATCGGAAGCCTTAACGCCGACAATTCCCTCTGTTAAATCAAATTCCTCACGGGAACCCATAATAATATCTGCATTCTGAGCAACAAGGCTGTAATAAACAGCAATTTCATCCATAGACTTCCATGTATACTCGCGATAATCAATATCAAAAATAATTCTTACATTATTCTTTTTGGCAAGCATCATCGCCTTCAGGCAGGCTTCTCTGCTCGGGCTCTGTGCAAGTGCAGTGCCACTGATAACAATAGCCTTTGCAGAGGAAATATATTCCTCATCAACATCGGCAGGCTCAAGGCAGAAATCAGCAACGTTATCACGATACATTAAAATTGATGATTTTTCCTTTGAAAGAATTTCAGTAAAGGTTAAACCAAGCTTTTCACCGTTTTTGGCACGGGTAATATGACTTGTATCAATTCCCTCTTTATCAAAATAATTAGTAACAAAATCGCCGAACTGATCATCGGAAACGCATCCGATAAAACCAACCCTGCATCCGAGACGGGCAAGACCAACTGCGATATTGGCAGGAGAACCGCCGACATACTTATTGAAATTTGATGATTCCGAAAGCGGCATATACATATCAGTTGGATTAAAGTCAATCGCAATTCTGCCAATCGGAATAAAATCAATGGGTTTTGAGTTGTCAAATTCTATATACTTCATTTCAGTATACCTCCGCTTTATTATCTGAACCGAAAATTAAGATATGGCGCTTCGCATTTTCATAAGCCCCATAAACCTCGGCTGACTGCAAATCATAGTATCCGTTAATACTATTTTCATTATAACAATCACGAACTGTTTTTTCAACCATATCAAAGGTTGCAGTTGCAATATTTATTTTCTTGATACCTGTTTTTGAGCATCTGACAAAATCATCCGGGCTGATTCCCGTTCCGCCGTGAAGAACAAGAGGAACACAAACCGATTTTGCACATTCCTCAAGAATATCAAAGCGCAGCTTGGGAGTGGATTTATAATTTCCGTGTGCATTTCCGATTGCAACGGCAAGGGCATCCACACCTGTTTCCTCCGCAAAACGAACAGCATCTTCAGGCCTTGTACAGTTTATCGCTATATCCTCGCTACCGTCCT
>JAIDJS010000180.1 GCA_029052085.1 Eubacterium sp. | reverse complement strand
GAAAAATATTTATGAATTCTGTCAGATGTCTATTTCAGAAGAAATCAGCTTTATTGATAATCTTGAATTAACCGAAAAAGAACAGATGATCGGCAGGCTGATTATAAGAGAAATTAAAGAAAGGCTCAATTTCCTTAATGCGGTCGGTCTTGATTATCTTTCTCTTTCCCGTGAGGCTGCAACGCTTTCAGGCGGCGAGGCGCAGCGTATCCGCCTTGCAACGCAGATTGGCTCTTCTTTAACGGGTGTTTTATATATTCTTGATGAACCGTCTATCGGGCTTCATCAGAGGGATAATGAAAAGCTTCTCGGAACTTTAAGACATCTTCGTGATTTGGGGAATACGCTTATCGTTGTAGAGCATGATGAGGATACAATGCGTGCTGCCGATTATGTTGTTGATATCGGTCCGGGTGCAGGTGTTCATGGAGGAAAGCTTATTGCAGCAGGCAGTGTTGATGATATTATCCATTGTGAAAATTCAATAACAGGCCAGTATTTAAGCGGTAAAAAACAGATTCCTGTTCCTGAGAAAAGAAGAAAAGGCAATGGACACAAATTAGTTGTTATGGGCGCAAAGGAAAATAACCTGAAAAACATCAATGTTGAAATTCCGCTTGGGCAGTTTGTTGCTGTTACAGGTGTTTCCGGCTCCGGTAAATCAAGTTTGGTTAATGAAATTATTTATAAGCATCTTGCAAACGAGCTTAATAAAGCCAAAAAGAGACCCGGAGAATTTAAAACGATTAAGGGTACGGAATTTCTGGATAAGGTTATTGACATAGATCAATCTCCGATAGGAAGAACACCCCGTTCCAACCCTGCAACATATACCGGTGTATTCAATGATATCCGTGATTTGTTTGCCGAAACACCGGATGCTAAGATAAGGGGTTATAAATCGAACCGCTTTTCCTTCAATGTAAAGGGCGGAAGATGCGAAGCCTGTCAGGGTGACGGTATTGTTAAGATTGAAATGCACTTTCTTGCTGATATCTATGTTCCCTGTGATGTCTGCGGCGGTCAGCGGTATAACAGAGAAACGCTTGAGGTTAAGTTCAAGGGAAAAAGTATATTCGAAGTGCTTGAAATGACTGTTGATGAAGGGATTGAATTTTTCAAGCAGCAGCCAAAGATTTACCGTAAGCTTAAAACCCTTTCGGATGTCGGACTTGGCTATATTAAAATCGGACAGCCTGCAACAACGCTTTCAGGCGGCGAGGCACAGCGTGTAAAGCTTGCTACGGAGCTTATGAAGCGTTCAACGGGAAAAACCATTTATATACTTGATGAGCCTACTACAGGGCTTCATACAGCCGATGTTCACAGACTTGTTAATGTTCTCAACGCTCTTGTTGATAAAGGCAATACAATCCTTGTTATAGAACATAATCTTGATGTTATAAAAACAGCGGATTATATTATAGATTTAGGACCTGAGGGAGGCAAAGGCGGCGGAACCGTTATTGCCAAGGGTACGCCGGAAGAGGTTGCCGAATCAAAGAAATCCTATACTGCAAAGTATTTGAAACCCTTATTAGAAAAATAACTATGAAAGATTTAATACTGAAACTTGAAAAACATCGTTTTTTAAACGATGAAGAACTGAGGCTTCTTATTGAGGACGAAAGCGAAGAAATCTTAGATTTGCTTAATAAAAGCGCTTCGGACGTAAGTAAGAAAATTTATGGCAATAAGGTGTATATAAGAGGCTTGATTGAGTTTACAAATTATTGCAGAAATGACTGCTATTACTGCGGAATACGAAAAAGCAACTGCAGTGCTGAACGATATCGTCTTGCCGATGCTCAGATTTTAGATTGCTGTGAAACAGGCTATCAGCTTGGCTTCCGAACCTTTGTTTTGCAGGGGGGAGAGGATGGCGCTTTTTCAGATGAAAGAATTGTCGGTATAATAAAAAAAATTAAAGAAAGCTATCCGGATTGTGCGGTTACGCTTTCAATAGGAGAAAGAACGCACGATAGCTATAAGGCTTTTTTTGATGCCGGGGCAGACAGATATCTGCTTCGTCATGAAACGGCTGATACAGAGCATTACAGCCGGCTTCACCCAAATAATCTTTCGCTTGAAAACAGAATGAAATGCCTTTATGATTTAAAAGAAATAGGCTATCAGGTTGGATGCGGATTTATGGTTGGCTCTCCTTATCAAACAACAGAGAGTATAATCAAGGATTTGAAATTTATTAAAGAGCTGAATCCTCATATGGTAGGCATAGGTCCTTTTATTCCCCATAATGCAACTCCTTTTAAGGATTTTGAACAAGGCGAATTAAAGTTAACCTTAAAGCTTTTAAGCATTATCAGACTAATGCTTCCCAATGTTCTTCTTCCCGCCACAACTGCGCGAGGCACAATAGATTCAATGGGCAGGGAAAAGGGGATTCTTGCAGGTGCAAATGTAGTTATGCCCAATCTTTCGCCAAAGAATGTGCGAAAAAAATATCTTCTTTATGATAATAAAATATGTACGGGCGATGAAGCGGCAGAGTGTATTTTGTGTATGAAGCACAGAATGAAAAGTATAGGATACGAGGTTGCCGTAAGCAGAGGAGATTATAAAGAAATTAACGGAGAGTAATATTTATGGTGAACAACCTGAATGAAACACCGGATGCAAACCGTCTGCATATTGCCTTTTTCGGCAGAAGAAATGCAGGGAAATCAAGTGTTGTAAATGCTGTTACAGGGCAGAATTTATCCATAGTATCCGATGTTCCGGGAACTACTACAGACCCGGTTTCAAAGGCGATGGAGCTTTTGCCTGTCGGTCCGGTAGTTATTCTTGATACCCCCGGAATAGATGACATCGGGGAAATCGGAAAGCTCAGAGTACAAAAAACCAAGCAGATACTTAATAAAGCCGATATTGCGGTTTTGATTATTGATAGTTCTGCAGGAAAACGGAATTGTGATGAGGAATTGATTACACTTTTTAATGCAAAAAACATTCCTTATATAGT
>JAIDJS010000018.1 GCA_029052085.1 Eubacterium sp. | reverse complement strand
CTGCCTGATGGAATTCAGGCTCGTTGGGATTGCGCTTTACAACTCTTTCGTAAAGACCAGCAAGATATTCGTTGTTAATTGCCATTTTCTTGTCCCTCTTTCAATTGAATTTGATTATATTTCAAATCGATAATAATATTTTAGCAGACTAAAGTTTTGTTGACAATTAACAAAATTATAGAAATATTTTTGTGCAAAACAAAAAAAACTATATAAAATCAATATAAAAATGGTAATATTTTGAGAGTGACTGTTCACACTTTTTCATTATTATTTACACAGAATATTTTTTTGTAAAATAATTTGTTGAAAGATTGTGCCTGTTATAGTATAATATATAAAACAATTAATAATATCGAAAGGGGAAGTTTTATGAAACTTACTAAAGGTGCTTCCGAAGCTACTCAAAAGTATATGGTAGACGGAATTCGCTATGTTTGCGAAAATTTTAAGGAGCGTGCTCCCGGAACAAGCAGTGAAAGAAAGGCGCAGAAATATCTTGCAGGTGAGCTTGAAAAATGGTCTGATAAGGTTGAAATGGAAGATTTTGATCTGCATCCCGGTGCGTTTATGGGATGGATTCCCGTTGCGGGTGTTATCGGTATAATATCGGTAATATTCTTCTGGCTTACATATAAGAATGTAGTTCCGGGCAGTGTTCTTGCAATTATTGCAACGGTATTTGTTCTTCTTTCTCTTGCATGTCTTGTTATTGAATTCCTTATGTATCGTGAATTTGTTGATTTTCTTTTCCCGAAGAAAACCTCAAGAAATGTTATGGCTCGCCGTGCTCCGAAGGGCGAGGTTAAAAGAAGAATTATCTTCGGCGGTCATACGGATGCTGCAAATGAATGGACTTATTCTCTCCATGGCGGATTAAAGAGTCTTGCTCCAGTAATGGGCGGCTCAATCGGCGGTTTGATTGCAATTTCAATTTTTGATGTTGTCTGGGTTATTTATTCGCTTATGGGCGGAACTTATGAAAGCAAGTTCTGGCTTGTTGCAGGTATTATTCAGCTTATTCTTGTC
>JAIDJS010000179.1 GCA_029052085.1 Eubacterium sp. | reverse complement strand
ATATGGTTCATTAGCTCAGATGGTAGAGCACTTGACTTTTAATCAAGGTGTCCGGGGTTCGATTCCCCGATGAGCCACCAAAGGACGTCGTAAGACGTCCTTTTTTTGTATGGAAAAATCACACATTAGATGCAAAATCGGTTTTTTGTTACTTTTTAACAAATTTACATCTATTGTTAAAAAATCTTGTTACCTTTTAATCGTTTTTTACACTATTATTTTGAGGAGGAAAATAATAAAACTTAAAGCCTGAAATTTATTGTTGCAGGAATACAAATTCAACAAAATTATTAGAACTGTAGTTAATTAGTACGGCTTATTGTTCTTTGTTCTGCGTATTAAGGAGGTAAAAAATGAGTAAAAAGAAATTAATTTCACTGCTTTTATCAATGGTACTGTTGTTTTCGGCGGTTGTGCCGGTTACTTCTGTATTTGCTGCTGATTATGATGTAAAATATCATCCCGATGATTGGTTTGGCTATCATCATTCAGAAGAAGAAATTACCGAATGGATAAAAGATGCGGTAAAATGTCCTGCAACTTCGGAAGAGGCCATGAAGGCTCTTACAGGAGAAATCAGACCCGGAGATACAATTTCATTTCAACTTGAAGTAGAAATGCCTACCGGTTATGAAGAAGTTATTCAGTTTTTGAGGGATTTCAGCCTCAATATGGTTTTTCCGTACGGAACGAACACAATGATTGAAGTGTATGCTTCCGATGCCCCTTTGCTTACTGACGAAGAGTATAATCGAAAGCTTTCGGATTTCAATAAAAACATTGATGAGCTGGAACAATTGCTGTATGATGAAGAGCTGTTAAAGGATGTTGAAGCAGATAAAGAGGTTAGATTTCTGTATAATACATACAAGGACTTGGTTATAAACAGAGATAAGTATTATGATATTTATCTTGGTCAGCTTGAAACGGCAAGAACAAAATATGGCTTTGCTGATAGTGCATACGGTAGCCCTGATACCTGGATGGGTGCGTTTGAAGATTTTCCTGATTTAAGTTTGGATGAAGGAGAAACTTATGAATCTTTCAGAGATAAAGTTATAGAAGAATCCTGGGTTGCTCCGAAGATTACAGATGAAGAATTTGAATTTGTTGTGGCGGAATTTGATGAAAAGTATCCATTGATTGTTGAAGAGCTTATGGTGGAGTATGAGAACGCTAAAGATGGATATGATAAAGGCAAAGTCAGCGAAGATGATTGGATGATTATACGTACAGCTGTTGAAAGTGTTCATGATGGTACGTTTTATGATACTATTATTAAATATTTTGAAGATTGCCGTGATGGCTATTATCAGTATGAGGATGATTATTCTATTCGTGTTATTGCTTTGGCACTAACAGGATTGGATTATTATAATGCTTATTTTGGAAGGTATTGTTTTAAATTTCCCAATCATCTTGTTCAGCGCAATCAGCGACTTACGTATATCTTTGATATCAATATCGTTGCTACAGATGCATTGTTGGCAGGAGGATATATGTCTGTGCCTGTTC
>JAIDJS010000178.1 GCA_029052085.1 Eubacterium sp. | reverse complement strand
CAGAAGACGGCCTACGATCTTTCTGACTGTCTCGTGGGCGCGGAGATTTGTAAAAGAGACAGGTTTTAAAAAATTCAACAATTTATCAAAAAGCTGTGGATAGTACTCAACTTCAAAGCCGAGCCGAATCGTTATTTTGTCCTTGTATTCCTCCTGTAATGCTCGGATGCTGTTTACATATTCCTCGGTTTCCTCGGGCCTCATACGAAAATCTGAGTAATAGTCGGTTGGGAACAGATAGGGTGCGTGGTCTGAAAAGCCGATTTCAGTATATCCGGCTTTTATAGCTGCTTCAATATATTCACGGTCCATTCCCTTTGCGTGATGGCATCTGTAAGTATGTGTATGAAAATTCTGCATAATTTTTCTCCTTTAATTTACTACTATTATCTCACATCTTTTCAAAAAAGCAAACGATAATTGCATATTTTTCGGTAAAGATATAGTAGAGGTGTTTTTTGATGAACATAAAAGGAAAAACAGTATTTTTTGAAAACCCGCCGATTGTTATAGGTTCGGCGGGAGTATGCGGAAAAAAAGAGGGCGAAGGTCCTTTGGCAGGAGATTTTGATGCAATTTTTGAAGATACAACTATGGGTCAGCAGTCGTACGAGCTTGCCGAATCGGCAATGCTCCATGATGCGATTATCCGTGCATTGACGAATGCGAAAGTCAGCCCGTCGGATGTTGATTTTATTCTGAGCGGAGATTTGCTTGATCAGTGTATGGGCAGTGCCTTTGCCATTAAGGATTTGGAAATTCCGTCTGTCGGGCTGTATGGCGCCTGCTCAACAATGGCGCTTTCCATGTGCGTTGGTTCCATGCTTGTAGAAGGCGGGGCAAACTGTGTTGTGGCAGCAACCTCAAGCCATTTTTGCTCGTCCGAAAGGCAGTTTCGCTTTCCTCTTGAATACGGCGGGCAAAGACCGCCTAGTGCGCAGTGGACCGTAACAGGTGCCGGTTCTGCCGTTATAGCAAAAATGGGCGAGGGTGTAAAAATTAAAGCAGTGTCAATCGGAACAATCTGCGATATGGGTATAACCGATGCCAATAATATGGGCGCTGCCATGGCACCTGTAGATGGTAGAATAAGACCATAAGGTGATACGCAATTTTTCTACACAAAATCTTATGAAAGGAGTATTCTTTACAAAGAATGTTACCTTGTTAATCGTAGGGGCGGATATTATCCGCCCGAAAATAATGGAGGTATGATACTTGAAAGTGCAAAACAATCTTACATATGTTGAAATTGATGGACTGAATTATCCTGATTTCAAAGGAACAAACCAACCAAAAAGAGAAATAGGCATTTGGGGACACCGCCACGCAAATTATCTGCGTGAGTTTCACCCGACAATCTATTACTCTATGCTTTGCAAAATGACCCTTGCCGATTATCTTGAAACAATAGATAAGCAGGCAAAAGAAATGTATGATAAACTTATCAACGAGTTTGCAAAAAAGCAGGGCATAACCGAACAACTCAAAGCAGAAAACCAAATACTTTGGGTGCAGCAAATGAATAACATCGCAAACCAAGTCCGGGAAATTATCTTTGATGAACTGATTTTTACTTACAATAAAACAGAATAACCCACAAAATCCCTATTCATTTTCCTGGATAGGGAAATTTTTTTGAAAAAATCTAAAAAACTTTTGTTACCTTTTACATTTTTCGACACTATATATTATATAAGGATAAATTCATCTTGTTTCTCGGATGCTTTTTAGCAAGAATATTGCGCTGTTTTTTCATGCTGATATGCGTGTAAATTTGAGTTGTGGTAATCGAACTATGACCAAGCAGCTGCTGAATATATCGTATATCAACATCTTCTTCAAGCAGAAGAGTTGCAAATGAATGACGAAACATATGTGGGGTTAAGTGCATATCAATTCCGGCAAGCTTTACATAATGATTTATCATAAATCGGACTGATTGTTCAGATAATCTGTTATTAAGTTTGTTTGTAAAGAAATAATCAGTTTTTGCATGATTATGGTTTTTGTACTCTTTAAGTGCGTTGATTACATCCGTATTCTCAATTTGAATAAGCCGCTCTTTTGAGCCTTTGCCATATACGCGGATAACTTTGTTTTTCAGGTCGATATCATCATTTTTCAAAGAGCATATTTCAGAAATTCTCATACCCGTTGCAAACATGATTTCAAACATTGCTATATCACGAAGTACCACACTTTTTCGATAGTCTGACATAGGCTTGTCCTTTTCCCTGTAAACCGTTTTAAGTAATTTCTTTATAGTTTTTAACGGAATGGTACGAGGTAAAACAAATGGCTCCTGAAACTTGGTTTGAATCTTGTTAAATGGATTGATTTCTAATATCTCTTCTAACTCAAGATAGTGAAAAAATGCTTTTAGGCAAGCAATTTTTCTTTTGGCAGTTTTAGGTTTATATCTCTTGTGCAGTTCATATATGTATTCATTTAATCCAGCTTTCTCAAACCAATTATAATTAGAACATAAATTGAATTCATAATACTGCCTTAAATCTATGGTATAAGCTTTAATTGTTTTAGGGTTTAACCCCTTTTGATATCTGCAAAAGTTCAGATATTCACTCGTAATTTCAGTATAATTTCTCATCTGGTCTTACCTCCTGTAATGAGTAAATTATACTCGAAATAAGTAATAAAATGTGCAATTTTCAACAAAAAATGAGCATTTTTGCAAAGTATATTGATTTTTAGCAGCCTTTGTGTTACTAAAAGTTTATAAAATAATAAATAAAAATAAAGGATAACTAATAATTATCAATAATAAAGGATTATGGATATACATAAAATTCCTGATAACACAATTGTGTTTATATCTGGGGCAAGTGGAGTGGGAAAAACTACCATCGCTCGTAAAATATTAGAATATATTCCTGAAATAATTGTTATTGAGGAAATAGATTTGATAAGAGAGGCTATTCGTAGCAACAATCAATCTGTTGAAGCAAAACTGTTAAATAGTAAATTAAATTTAAATCCACAACAAATTGAAGCTATTCTTAATACCAATTTAATTAATAAATCAACCTCAGAACTATCAATTAATGAAATAGAATTGCAATCTGAATTGTTATTAGAACCATTAATTATGGTTTGTAAACGATTACAAGAAAAAGCACTACCAGCAATTATTGAGGGGGTTAACTTATCTTTCCGTCAATTGTTGCTTAGTGACTATTTTGATTTTAGTAATATGTTTTTTATCAATTTATACTCAAGTGATGAAAAAAGGCATAAAGAACGTATAGATATGAGATGTAAAAAAAGAAGCACCAAAAATATATCATTAGAAAAC
>JAIDJS010000177.1 GCA_029052085.1 Eubacterium sp. | reverse complement strand
GTGCTCCGAAACATTTTCGCAATGACAGTGAACACATTCACAGTTTACATATTCAAATTTTCCGCTTGTTATCGTTCCTGTTTTATCAAAAACAGCCGTATTGCATTTTGAAAGCATTTCAAGAAAATTACTTCCCTTGATTAAAATACCCTGCTTTGAAGAAGCACCCAAACCTGCAAAAAAACCAAGCGGAATAGAAATTACAATCGCACAGGGACAAGACACAACAAGAGCAGACAATCCCCTGTAAATCCACTCACTCCAAGGCTGACCGAAAAGAATCGGAGGAACAACAATGATAAGAAACGCAATAAGGCAGACCGCCGGTGTATAAATCTTAGCAAAACGGCTAATGAATTTTTCAGCATTGCTTTTCTTGCTGTCTGTATTTTCTATCATTTCAAGAATCCTTGCAGTTGTAGACTGGTTATAAGGCTTTGTTGCCTTAATAATCAGCATTCCGTCCAGATTAACAGAGCCGGAAAGCACCTCATCACCCTTTGACATGGAAACAGGAATACTCTCTCCTGTTAAGGCAGACATATCAATTTCTGCATTTCCCTCATCAATAACACCATCCAGATGGATAATCTGCCCCGGCTCAACAACAAACGCCTCGCCGATTTCAACCGCTTCGGGATTAAGCTCTTCCTTTTTGCCGTTTCTGATAACGGTAACCGAATGCGGCTTGCTGTCAATCATCTCGGAAATGGATTTTCTGCTTTTTCCGACAGCTAAGTCCTGCAGAAATTCTCCGATTGTATAAAGCAGTACAACGGCACAGCCTTCTGTGTATTCTCCGATTGCAAAAGCACCGATTGAGGCAATTCCCATAAGCAGGTTTTCATTGAATATACTGCCGTGAAGTATACCCTCAACAGCTTCCTTAATAATATTAAAGCCTACAATAAGATAGGATATACCAAAGCAGATAAGCGGTATTTTTTCGTTGATATCGGTAAATTCATGCAATATATACCCCAAAACAAGAAAAACAATACCGCAGACAATTTTAAAAATAAAGTCCTTTTTGTTTACCTCTGCACCATGATCATGACCGCAGCCGCATCCATCGCCGTGATTATGCGAATGTCCGTGCTCACAGCAAAGACAATCCGCACTGTGATTATGCTTTTTTTCTTTCATGTTACAAATCCTCTTTTATGTAAAGCCCACAAGGGCTTTTGTTACTTTTCAGGATGAATAAAAAACAAGCTCTAACCTTCGATAAATAAGTCAGGTTCTTGTTTTTTTACTGCCTAAATAATAATTTATTTATCAAACAAAGTCAATACTCCGTTTGAATCCATAACACCCAAAAAGATATTTTTAACCTCTTTATCCTGCTGCTTTACTCTTCTTATCAAATCATTTTTATCAATTTTAGCATCAGCCAAATCATCCTCCATAATTCTGCCGTCCATAATAACATTAACGGTCAGCCCCTCGCTCTGCGGCGCAAAGTTGAAATCCTTAGGATTAAGCGGTCTTTTGAGCGGAACAGGCATAAAGCTTATTTTACCCGTTGTTTCCATAATTGCATAATCAATATCTGCAATATTGAAATACCCTGCTATTCTTGCGGAAGTAAGCAAATCATTTAGCTCTATTCTTGCCTTTCTCAAATTTTTCTTATAAATTTTTCCTTTATATATAAGGATAATGGGATTGCCTGTAATAAGCTGCCTTGCAGCACTGCTTTTCTGCGATAAAAAGGAAAAAAGCAAATCAAGAACGGCATATATCGCCATTGCCGTTACACCCTTCCACCATTCCATATCAAGATTCGTAGACATTTCGGCAGCTATTGAGCCTATTGTTATACCGACTACATAATCAAAAAAAGACAGTTCGGAAATCGCACGATAGCCCATTACTTTTGAAAGAATGAACAAAACAATAAAGGACACAACACCTAAAATTATAATATTTAAAAAATCCATAATATCACCTTTCAATATTTTTGTTAAACATATTTATATTATGAACAAAAAAACTGCTTTAAATTATATAAAAT
>JAIDJS010000176.1 GCA_029052085.1 Eubacterium sp. | reverse complement strand
ATATAAGATCCAAATACAATGTAAAAAGAATGAATGCTTTTTTAACAAAACAGCGTCAAGAAGAAGGCGAATAAAGGTCTTATACATTGCGCCATAACAAAATAAATGTTAAACTATAATTGAGTTATTCAGAATTATATGATATTATATTTTAATATTATAGGGAGGAGAGATTATGGGTAACCTTATTATAAAGCTGTTTATCAGGGATGGCGACGCAAAAGATTTAAAAACACGGGAAAAATACGGAACCTTATCGGGCGGAGTCGGAATTTTCTGCAACCTTATACTTTGCATATTCAAATTCATTGTCGGCGCACTGTCAAATTCAGTTTCCATAACGGCAGATGCTGTAAACAACCTTTCGGATGCCAGCTCCAATGTTGTTACAATATTCGGTGCAAAAATGGCCGGAAAGCCTGTTGATGAGGATCATCCGTTCGGACACGGAAGAATGGAATACATAAGTGCACTTATCGTTTCCTTCTTCATATTTTTAATGGGATTTGAGCTTGGAAAAAGCAGTATTGAAAAAATAATACATCCTGAAGATGTCAAATTCAGTGCTGCAACACTGATTGTTCTTATAGCTTCTATAGCAGTTAAGCTTTGGATGGCATTTTTCAACAACAAGCTTTTCAAAATAACAAACAATGTTAATATGAAGGCAGTTAAGCAGGATAGTCTGAACGACTGCATAGCTACAGCAGCTGCTATTGCGGCACTCTTAATCTCCTCATTTACCCCTTTCAAAAGAGCAGACGGCATCATCGGTGTTATTGTTGCAATTATCGTTATTATTGCCGGCATCGGAATTGTTAAAGATATTATAAGCAATCTTATCGGAAAGGCTCCCGATCCGGAGCTTGTTAAACAGATTGAAGATATCATGCTTGCCGAAAAGGATATTGCAAGCGTTCACGACCTGATTGTTCATGATTATGGCCCCGGAAGAATTATTGCATCTGCACATGCTGAGGTACCCTGCAATGTTGATGTTCTTAAGCTTCACGATATGATTGACAATGTTGAAAAAATCATAAGCAAGAAGCTCAATATTATGATTTGTATTCATATGGATCCCGTTGTTGTAGATGATGAAAAGATTAATGAATACAAAGCCATAACCGCAGAAATGATTAAAAATTATGATGAAAGCTTTTCCTTTCATGATTTCAGGGTTGTTGAAGGAAAAACACATACAAACTTTATTTTTGACCTTGTTATCCCCCACCAATACAAAAAAGAAAACAATATTATATTAAAAGAAATAAGAAACATTTTCAGGGAAACACACCCTCATATCAATCTGGTTATCACAATTGAACATAGTTTTGTATAAATACAGACAAAAAAGCCGGTTCATTCTGAACCGACTTTTTTATTTATATATACAATTAATTTATTGATCAATTTATCATACTGAACAAGCTTCTTTATAAAGTCTATAACAACTGCAAGAAGCAAAGAAAGCGCAAACAATACAATATAGTTCAGCATAAAGTTTTTGAAGGAGTATGTAAACTCATTCAAATACACACTGCTTATAAAAGTATGTGTTAAAAACATCGTATAGGAACGCTTTCCAAGGTATTCAAGAATATTTTTAACAACAGGAATCCTTACAATGCAATATCTACAGAAGCAAATAAAGAAAACGGGAAAAATTGCAAACTTAAGTTCCCATGCATCAGAGGTTTCAAAATTAATACATACAAAATAGAAAAATACAATGGATAAACCAAAAAATACGAAATCTGTTATATATGCAACCACTTTATTTTTAGGCTTAATCAAACTCAATCTTTCAAAAATATTGTAATCGGAGAAAATCATTCCGAAAACCATAGGAAGAATAAAGCTGTATGGATTTGTTCCACCGAGATAACCTGCTTTAAGCAATCTTGGCAACATAACGATTATGGTAATAACGGGCAAATAGCCTATTTTTTTTGAAGCACCGTAAATAATCGGAACCAGAAGTATAAAAATAATTGCAGCACTCATATACCACCATTCACCCAGCATATGCGGTGTATCAAACAAGGTGCTTAACCCTGTAAAATCGGCAAGAACATATATAATGCCTTTTACCCTTGAGCCACTGAAATAAGTTTTCATAGGATATCCGCTTAAAAGCTGAGTTGTCGCAAAAGCAATTATATAAACAAAATAAAAACCTGACATTGTTTTTAAAAGCCTTGTTACATTCCATTTTAAAACCGAATTTCTGTCTATCGGTGTTTTAGCAATGGATCTCAGCAAGCCATAACCTGTTATGAAAGCAAAAATGCTTACACATATTTTCATCATAAGACTTACATCAACAACAAAGTCCTGTGAAAAAGGAGAAAAATCAATTTCATATTTGTCAAATCTGCTTACCTCACAATACAAATGATGAAACAACATTATGATAATTGCTATTCCCTTCATTGCAAGAGAATCGGTTTTTGTT
>JAIDJS010000175.1 GCA_029052085.1 Eubacterium sp. | reverse complement strand
GAGTTTAAAGAAATACATTTTGATGATTATGAAGACGATGAGGAGGATGAAAATGAAAACAATTCTGAAAATATTTAAGCGTGATTTAAAAAAGATTTTTACAAATTCCATGGCAGTTATTCTTGTTGTCGGTGTTGCGGTTTTGCCCTCGCTTTATGCATGGTTTAATATTTATGCAAACTGGGATCCTTATGGAAGCACGGGAAATATGCAGGTTGCAGTAATTAATGCCGATAAGGGCGCTAAAATAGAAAATCTTAGTATTTGTGTCGGCGATCAGATTGTAACAAATCTTAAAGCAAATGATTCCATAGATTGGAAATTTGTTTCCGGGGATGAGGCGATGAACGGTGTGAAATCCGGAAAATACTATGCAGCAGTTGAAATTCCCGAGCATTTCAGCGAATCATTAACAAGCATTGTAAAATCCGATTTTGTTCAGCCGAAAATTACGTATTATGCAAATGAAAAGAAAAATGCAATTGCAACAAAGATAACGGATAAGGTGGTTACAACTGTTCAGACGCAGGTTAATGAATCCTTTGTTACAACGGTTGTAGACGTGTTAAGTGAGGTTTTCGGCATTATTTCCGATGATGTTTCGATTAAGGATGATAATCTGTTTGAACAGCTTTCCAATCAGATAGATGCTGCCAAAACAAGTATAAACAGTCTTGAAAAAACAGTTTCCGGCTTTTCAGAAACAGCAGGGCTTATTAAAGAGCTTGGCAAAGAACTCAATCATTCCGAGTTTTCATCCTTAAGCAGTGATGCCGGCTCAGCGGTCAATAATACGCAGGATGCAGTTAAATCTGTTGAAATTGCGATGCTTGGTGTAACCGATTCGGCAGGTGTGTTAATCAATAGCTTAAACAGAGAGATAGACAGTGCAATTGCTTCCATTAATGAGGCACAGGATAAGATTAACGGTGTTAAGGAGAATGAAACATTTAATACAACTCTTAAAGATGTTTACAGTAAGTTAACGGATATTTCGGCTAAAGCGGCCTCTGCTTCGGAAATTCTTTCAAAAATAAATAAAAGCCTTCCGATTCCGATAAGCAAGGTAACAGAGCTTGTTGCAAAGCTTGACAGTATTTCGGATATTGCTGATCAGGCTGCAGCGGATATAGATAAGGCGTTAAAAAATAATAAGCCTGCTGATTTTAAAAATATAACGGCAAAGCTCAGCAGTATATCAGCTAAGATGAATTCGGTTGCCGATGATTATAAAAATACTGCCGTTCCGCAGATAAACAGCACAATATCATCTTTAACGGCTGCTCTCGGCAATGCTTCAAATATGATTTCTATGATTGACAGTGATAAGGAAAAAATGGCTGCCATTTTAAAATCTCTTGAAGCTGCAACGGCAGCAGGCTCAGTGAGTGCAGATTCCTTTCAGGCTCTTTTAGTCGGCGTTTCGGCAGAGCTTGATGTGCTTTCAAAAAATATAACGAATTTAAGCAATAATGAATCCTTTAATGCTTTTCTGAACATTATCAGAAGCAATTCGGGAGAATTCGGCGCATTTATGGCTTGCCCTGTTACAGTTGAAACGGATAAGGTTTATGAGGTTGAAAACTATGGCTCGGCTATGGCTCCTTTTTACAGCACGCTTGCTATCTGGGTTGGCGGAGTTGTGCTTGTTGCGATACTGAAAACAAATGTCAAGCATAAAAATGAGCTTGGCAATGTAAAGCCGTATCAGGAGTATTTCGGCAGAGGACTTCTTTTTGTATCTCTGGCATTCGTTCAGGGATTGATTATTTGCCTTGGAGATTTGCTGTTTCTTGGTATTCAGTGTGAGCATCCTGTACTGTTTATTCTTGCAGGCTGTTTTGCCTCATTCGTTTACAGTTTTTTGATTTATTCCTTAACTGTATCTTTCGGTGATATCGGAAAGGCAATAGCCGTTATTCTTCTTGTTATTCAGATAGGAGGCTCGGGAGGAACATTTCCGATAGATGTTACGCCTAAATTCTTCCGCACGATTCATCCGTATCTTCCGTTTACCTATGTTGTAAATGCGATGCGGGAATGTGTCTGTGGTACTTTCAGCAATGATTACTGGATTGATTTGCTTAAACTGTCGGTCTATATTGTAATTGCTCTTGTTATCGGGCTTATAAT
Source organism: Eubacterium sp. (assembly GCA_029052085.1). Classification (GTDB taxonomy): domain Bacteria; phylum Bacillota; class Clostridia; order Oscillospirales; family Acutalibacteraceae; genus Eubacterium_R. The sequence goes on along the minus strand of JAIDJS010000175.1, from coordinate 7,141 downwards.
CCGAATTCCTTTCAAAAAACCTATATCTTTCTTTAATAAACGCCTTGAGGATACTGATGTTATGTAAATGAAAGCAGCAGTCAGTGATGACTGCTGCTTTTTGCTGATTAAATATTCTGTTGACATTCGGTGTTTGTTGTCTTATAATAAAAAACAGACGTTACGCAACAACTGTTGCTTATAAAAGGAAGGTGAGACGGTATGCCGCCGAAATATAAGTTTACAAAAGAAGAAATCATTGAGGCTGCCTTGAATATGGTAAGAGAAAACGGAATGGAAAGCATAACTGCAAGAGCACTTGCAGAGCGGCTGGGTTCCTCCTCAAAGCCTATTTTCAGCTTGTTCAGAAATATGGACGATGTTTTGCTGGAAACTGTAAACGCAGTGAAAAGCATATACAACCAATACATAGTTGTTGGTCTGTCCTCTGAATTACCGTTTAAGGGTGTTGGTACGCAGTATATACTGTTTGCAAAAAATGAGCCGAATTTTTTTAAACTGCTTTTTATGAGCAATCGCGGCGAAATTTCGGATGTTTTAAGTACTTTGCCTGATATTGATGATAACTATAAGGAAATTCTTGGGTCTGTTCAGAAGTATTATTCTCTTTCAGAGCCTGAAGCGAAAAAGCTTTATAAGCATTTGTGGATATATACCCATGGAATTGCTTCGCTTATTGCAACAGATGTCTGCTGCTTTGCCGCAGAGGAAATCGGAGATATGATGTCAGAGGTGTTCAAAAGTCTTATCAACAGTATGAAAGGGGATAACGTATTGTGATTTCAGTCAGAAATTTAGAAAAATCATACGGAACTAAGGGGAATTCCGTGAAGGTTCTTAAGGGAATATCATTTGATATTCATAATAATGATTTTGTTGTTATATTGGGTGCCTCCGGCTCAGGAAAATCAACGCTTCTTAATATTATTTCGGGGCTTGAAAGAGCGGATAACGGTGCGGTTCTTTATGATGATTTGGATATAACGGAATTGACGGACAGCGAATTAACCTCTTTCAGAAAAGACAATATAGGTTTTGTTTTTCAGCAATACTATCTGCTTGCAAATATGAATGTAGACAGAAATGTAAAAATGTGTGCTGATTTAGCAGGAAACCATGATTACAGAAAGATAATTGAAGCAGTTGGCTTAAAGGATAAAATCAAAAAATATCCAAGCGAACTCAGCGGCGGAGAACAGCAGCGTGTTTCACTTGCAAGAGCATTGGCAAAAAAGCCGGATGTGCTTTTTCTTGATGAGCCAACGGGGGCGCTTGATGAAGAAACAGGCAGATTGGTGCTTGATTATATCAGCAATCTGCAAAAAGAATATGGCTTTACGGTTATTATGGTTACGCATAATGAGAATATATCGGAAATGGCTGAAACTGTAATAAAAATGAACAGCGGCAGAATCGTTGATTTCTATTCAAATGAACTTCGGAAAACTGCCTATGAGATTGGCTGGTAATAGTGATGATAATCGGTTTAAAAAACAGTATCAAGTTTATAGGGATAAGCATTATTTTATTTTGTGCCGTGTTTATATGCACGCTTTTTATGAATTACAGTATGGATTTATCTTTGGCAGAAGCACGGATAACGGATGAAATGTCAAAAATAATGCTTGATGCCCAGCTTATGACAAGCAAGGTAGTGTGCGGTGTTTCGGGCGGCTGCATGCTCGCTACAAGTGTAGTTCTTTTATGCTTCTATATAAAGAATTATATTGATAATCATGGAAAAGAGCTTGGTATTCTGAAGGCTCTTGGCTTTTCAGGTTTCAGATTAGCAAAGGATTTTTCCGTTTTCGGATTGAATGTTTTTATCGGAACGGCAGCAGGCTATGCCGCAGCTTTTTGCTTTATGTCCAAATTCTATGAAGTACAGAATGCCGAACATCTTTTTCCTGATATAGATGTTTGTTTTCATCCGTCTGTTCCTGTTTGTCTTGTTCTTGCGCCAACCGTATTTTTTTCAGTTGTTTCTGTGTTTTACAGTTTTGTAAGGCTGAAAACGCCTGTAATAACTCTTCTTAAAGGCAAGCAGGGTAAGATTAAGCGTTATAACGGAAAAAAAGATAATCTTACATTTATGGATGAAGTGAAAAGGGGCATTATCCGTCAAAGGATTTCGCTTGTGATATTTGTTTTTCTTTCGGCTTTTTCCTATTCTTCAACGATGCAGATGTCTTTCAGTATGAAGGAATATGCTGATATTATGATGAGTGTTCTGATGGCTGCTATCGGTATCTTGTTTTCCTGTATAACGCTGTTTCTTGCTGTATCCTCTGTTGTTAAATTTAATTCTGTAAATATTTCGCTTATGAATGCCTTTGGGTATCCATATCACTCTTGCAGCAAGGCTGTTCTCGGCGGATACAGACCATTTGCCTATATCGGCTTTGCGGTTGGAACAGGATACCAATACGGACTTCTTAAGCTTATGGTAAATGTTGTATTCGGAAATGTGGATGATATAGCTGAATTTCATTTTAATTTCAAAGCGTTTGTTATTACAATTGTAACCTTTGTTGTTTTCTATGAAGCGGTTATGCTTTTCTGTTCTGAAAAAATAAAACATATTTCGCTGAAAAAGATTATGGCAGATTAAAGTTAATGCTATCCATAAAAAATACACCTCAAAGATGTTCAATCTTTGAGGTGCTTTTGTATCCTTTTATAATCTGCTGTCCTTATCAACAGCTTTATCCACTGCTTTATGGATTGCTGCTTCAAAGCCGTCTGCCTGAAGAGAGGTTACGCCTTCGATTGTTGTTCCGCCCGGGGAGCAAACCTGATCAATCAGCTCAAACGGATGCGTGTCGCTCTCTAAAATCATTTTTGCACTGCCTAAAACAGACTGTGCGGCAATTTTGAGAGCAGTATCCTTTTTCATTCCGTTTTTAACACCCGCTCTTGCAAGTGCATCAATAAACATATAAACGAAAGCAGGAGAGCAGCCGGCAAGTACACCGAAAAGTGAAAAACTGCTTTCCGGGAGCGCAATAATTGTTCCGACTGCGCCAAAGATGTTTTCAATTTCTTTTTTTTCTTCATCCGCAACAAGATTGTTTGTACAGTATGCACTGCAGGCAGCAGCAACCTTTGCGTTTATATTCGGCATAAATCTGACTAATTTGTTATCGTGGGTAAGGTTATCCCTTAAAAATTCAAGTGTTTTTCCTGCTGCAATTGAAATGATAACCGTGTCCTTTTTCCCAAGCTCAAAGTTGATTTCTTCAAGAACAGAGGCAATCATGTTTGGTTTGACAGCAAGAACAACAAAATCTGAATTCAGAACAATTTCTTTTGCATTACTGCATTTTGTAATTCCGTAATCTTTAACCGCCTTGTCAATGCTTGGCTCATATGGATCAAAGGCAAAAACCTTGCTTTTTTCAACAATTCCTGCTTCTGTGATTCCTTTTATAATTGCTGCTCCCATATTTCCGCAGCCGATAAATCCGATAGACATAATAAGTCCTCCTGTGTGCATATATATCTTAGATATATACTACCACGCAGAAGAAAAAATATCAATTCTTTTTGTAATTGCTGTATTTCTTTTTTGTTGCGTTTCCGCCTCTTATGTGGCGCTCTGCCTTGTTTTCCTGCAAAACCTTTGCTACTTCCTCATAAAGTGTTTTGTCTATTTCATAAAGCCTTTTTGTAACGTCAATATGTACCGTGGATTTGCTTATTCCGAAAACTGCGCCTGCCTGTCTTACGGTTGCTCCTGTATCTCTTATGTATTTTCCGATTTCAATGCATCTTTTTTCAACATTACCATTCAAGTGTTTCACCGTCCTTGATAATATATATTTTCGTTTAGGGAAAATTATTACAAAAAATGCAGTGAATAAATGGTAGATTTCTATTAAGTTTTATGTTAATATTATATATAACTGAGTTTTTATTTAATATAGGAGGATATTATGCTTATTCGCCGGGCAGAAAAAATAGATATTCCCAAAATCAATGATTTATTAAGGCAGGTTTGCCTTGTTCATCATAACGGCAGGCCCGATTTGTTTAAATACGGAGCGCAAAAGTATACAGAAGAAGAGCTTATTGAAATCATTTCTGATGATGAAAAGCCCGTATTTGTTGCCGTGGATGAAGAAAACAGGGTTTTAGGTTATGTTTTCAGCATTTTTGAGCGGCATATAAACAATAATATTTTAACTGATGTTAAAACACTTTATATTGATGATTTGTGTGTTGATGAAAGTGTAAGAGGTCATCATATCGGAAAGTGCCTGTACGATTATACAGTTTCCTTTGCAAAGGAAAACGGCTGCTACAATCTGACTCTTAATGTATGGAACTGCAATGAATCAGCTATGAAGTTTTATGAAAAATGCGGCTTGAAACCGCAGAAAACTCACCTTGAAACCATTTTAAATTAATATGAACGGAGTCTTATTATGATTTACAAATTAAAGAAAGATAATTATAAGAATTTTAATGTTTATTCTGAAAATCTTTTAACCCCGCGTGCATATTTTATTCCTTTTTCAGATAGCGAAGAGCTTGAAAAAACGGATATAAGAACAGAAAGGTATCATTCTTCAAGAGTTGCTGTTTTGTCAGGAGAATGGAATTTCAAATACTATTCAAAGGTTTCCGAAATGCCTGATGAATTTGATACAGACAATGAAAATATGGATACGGTTCCGGTTCCGTCTATGTGGCAGTATACCGGCTATGAAAGACCGTATTATGTTAATCAGCGTTATCAGTTCAATGTTGATCCTCCTAATTTTCCGGAAGATTGCCCGGTTGCTGTTTATTCAAAAAAGTTTATTATAAGTGATACAACAGGTAATTTCAGCGTTGCCTTTCTTGGCGTTGCAGGAAGCCTTGATGTTTTTGTAAACGGCAATTATGTCGGTTATAGTGAGGGCAGTCATAATACCGCCGAATTTGATATAACCCCGTATCTTGCAGACGGCGAAAACGAAATTGCCGCCGTTGTTCATAAATGGTGCAACGGAACCTATATTGAAGCTCAGGATATGTTCAGAAGCAACGGCATTTTCCGTGATGTTCTTATTTACAGAACAGGCGATAATTCAATCTATGATTTTGAAGCGAATATTACATATAATCAGGACGGCTCATATATGCTTGATGTTATTCCTCAGCTTAAACTTAAATCAGAGGTTTCATTTAATGCCGTTATCAAGGATAAGGACAAGGTTATTGCTGAAAAAACAATCAGCGTCTGTCCGGGTAAAACGGATAAAATAACCTTTGATGTGCTTGATGTTGAAGAATGGAGTGCTGAAATACCAAAGCTTTATGATTTGTATATATCACTTTCAGACGAGGACGAAACAGAAGAGATTATAAGAAAGAAAATCGGCTTCAGGCATGTTGAAATCAGAAAGAATATTTTCTATTTCAATAATAAACGAATTAAGCTTCTTGGCGTAAATCATCATGATACAACTGCAAAAGCAGGCTATGTAATGACGATGGAAGATCTTGAAAAGGATATTAAGATTTTCAAGGAATATAATGTAAACTGCGTTCGTACATCTCATTATCCTCCTGATCCTGCATTCATTGAACTTTGCGATGAATATGGCATTTATGTTGTTGATGAGGCAGATATTGAAGCACATGGTGTTTGCTGTGACGGCCCATACAGACCCAATCTTATCAGTAATAATCCGCAGTGGAAGGGGCATTACTGGGATAGGGTAAACAGAATGTTCCAGCGTGATAAAAACAGCCCGAGTATTACAATGTGGTCGCTCGGAAATGAAGCAGGCGGCATAAAATGTCAGGATTATTGCTATAAGAATTTGAAAGAATTAACAGCAATTCCGATTCATTATGAGGGCGCAACACGAACACGCCGTTTTTCTTATGATGTTCATTCTGAAATGTATACTTCTCAGCCAATCTGTGAAAAGATTGCAGCAGGTAGGGGGCTTCGCTCAAAGTATTATGAAAAACCGTTCTTCCTTTGTGAATACGCTCATGCAATGGGTGTTGGTGCAGGCGATTTGGAACGCTATGTCAAAGCCTTTTATTCAAGTGATATTATGATGGGCGGCTGTATCTGGGAATTTGCAGATCATGCGGTTTACCACGAAAACGGCGATTATAAATACACCTATGGCGGCGATCACGGCGAATGGAAGCACGACAGTAATTTCTGTGTTGATGGTTTGTTTAATGCTGACAGAACACCGCATACAGGTGCTGTTCAGATGAAAAACTGCTATCGCCCGATAAGAGCAAAGCACAAAGAGAATCATACATTTGAATTTACAAGCAAAAGCTATTTCAAGACGCAGAAATGCACGGTTAAATACTCTGTATTAAATAATGGCATCGAAGCTGAAAACGGCGAATTTGAACTTGAGATTGAGCCAACTCGAACCGTTGCGCAGGAAATTGATTATTCTGTTAATCATCATACGGTTATCGTTTTCAATTACTTTGACGGCGAAAAGCATATCGCAAGAGAGCAGATTGTTCTCAGTGATGATTATAAGGCAGAGCCGATAGCTGAAAGCGAAGCACCGAAAGTTTCCAACAGTGAAAGAAAGCTTTTCATCAGCACGGATAAGTTTGAAATGGTTTATAATACAGCAAACTGTGTGCTTGAAAGCTATGTTTATAATGGAAAACAGCTTTTCAATCAAAGTCCTCTCGGTACGGCAAAGGGCTTTAACCCCGAGCTATACAGAGCGCCGCTTGATAATGATATGTATCTGTGCAGAAATTGGCATAAAAAAGGTATTGATAAGCTGGCATTTGAAAGCAAAAAGCAAAAGGAATATTATCATATAGAGGATAATGCGGTTGTATTGAATGCCGAATATAAGCTTGTTTCGCCAAAATGCAGAAGGCTTGGTAAGCTTCTTGTAACATACAGGATTTACGGCAGCGGAGAAATTAAGATTGATTATTGCTATAAAAATCTTAAGGTAAGCAATGTTCCGAGGCTTGGTATTACACTTGAAATGCCGAAAAGCTTTTCAAATGTTAAATATTTCGGCTATGATATGTTAACGCTTTCCGATTTCAAAGAGCATTCCGTTTTTGCGGTTTCAGAGCTTAAGGTTTCTGATATGCACGAGGTGTATGTTAAGCCTCAGGAAAGCGGTATGAGATATAATAC
>JAIDJS010000174.1 GCA_029052085.1 Eubacterium sp. | reverse complement strand
GAAAAATTATAATCCATTTTCTTTAACTGCATATTTACTCCAAAATACTAAATCACACTGCTATCTTACCAATAGCCGAGAACATGCTGAATAACAAGGCTTACAACTGCAATTGCAACCCAGCAGCAGAAGCCCATTGCAATCGGCTTTCCGCCCTTTTTTATGAGATTAACAATATTCGTATTAAGACCGATTGCACACATTGCCATAGCGATAAAGAATTTAGCAAGCCATTTCGCTCCCGCAACAAAGTAATCATTGTAAAAATCCGTAAAACCGCCCGACGGCAAAACCGAAGCCACAGTTGTGATAAGAGAAGCGATAATGAAATAAAGAATAAACCAGGGGAAAATCTTTTTAAGAGAAACCTTTGCGCCTGTTCCGCCCTCTTTCTTCGCATTTTTTGTTCTTATCAGTGCAAGTACAAGCGTTATCGGAATAATTGCAAGGGTTCGTGTAAGCTTAACAGTTGTAGCCTGTGCAAGCACCATACCATTTGTTGCCATCATACTGTCCCACGCAGATGCGGCGGCAGTTACGGACGAGGTATCATTTACGGCAGTTCCTGCAAAAAGCGCAAAGCCGTCATTGGTCAGCCCGATTGCATTGCCCAATGTAGGGAAAATCAAAGCGGCAATCACATTGAACAAAAAGATAACAGAAATAGACTGCGCAATCTCCTCATCATCGGCATCTATAACCGGAGCAGTAGCGGCAATTGCCGAGCCGCCGCAGATAGAAGAGCCGACACCTACCAGAATAGAAACCTTTTTGTCCACTTTCATAAGCCTGCACAAAACAGCCGACATAATAAGCGAAACCGCTATTGTAGCAATAATAACAGGCAGACTTTTGCCACCGACTGATAAAACCGTTTTTATATTAAGCGTAAAGCCGAGAATAATGACTGCCCATTGCAGAATTTTCTTTGAAGTAAAGGTAATTCCTGCTTTCATATTTTTTCTGCCTGCAAAATTTCTGAAAACTGCAGTAATAAGCATACCAATCAGAATAGCAAAGACAGGAGCTCCGATAACCTCAAGGGAAAAGCTGCCGACATTCATACCTGCAAGCCATGTTGACAAGCCTGCAACAGCTATACAGATTAAAACGCCCAAGGACTTTTCTTTGATACTTTTCATTTATATTCCTCCGTTCCAAAGAAAAATAATAACATACATTCAACAATATATCAATAAAAGGAATAGCATATAGTATTTTATGACAGATTTCCCGATTTATTTATATTTTATAATAGCTGAACCGCTCAATTCTCTTAACTGAAATGTTTCTGTTCTGCCAGAAACGGCAAATACAATCATAACCGCAATCGTTTGAAACAATATAATAATTGCACTTTGGATTTTTCTGTATACAAGCGCCAAGATAGGTTGAAAGATGAAAATCAAGCGCATTTGCCTTGTTTGTTTCAACCTTTATATAAACCTTTTTTGCTTTGATTAATTCAAATTCCTTATGTAATTCCATAGTAATATACGGCACAAATTGGCTGTAAAAAACTACAATCTCATCCTTTTTGG
>JAIDJS010000173.1 GCA_029052085.1 Eubacterium sp. | reverse complement strand
ATCTAGGGGTATAGCTCAGTTGGTAGAGCAGCGGTCTCCAAAACCGCGTGCCGAGGGTTCAAGTCCTTCTGCCCCTGCCAATGAAAAGTCTTAAATTTCGCTTAACCAAGCGGTTTTTAAGGCTTTTTCTTTTTGCAAAAATCGCACTGCAAACAGTTACAAGTCATTTTGCAAACAATTTGCAAACAGTTTTCAACTTTTTTGTCAAACAGCTATCATATTATTTAATGCATTTGCTATCTGATTTTTTGATGTTTTATCGTTGTGTGCATAAAATTTCAGGGTAGTGGACGAACTGCTGTGTCCGAGCCATTCCGCCACCTGAACCACGCTGAAACCTTTATTTAAAAGGTTACTTGCTACACTATGTCTTAAATCGTGCAAGCGTATTTTAGGCAATGAGCTTTTGCTGATAACTGTATGAAAAGTTCTTGTCAGATAATTTGGTGTAATAACAGTTCCGTTATCCCAAGTGCAAACAAAATCTTCATCAACATAATAGTTACCGAGCAAGGCTTTTTTCTTTTCCTGTAATTCTTTATGCTTCTTTAGCATTGTGTAAACATCATCTGTCATAGGCAAAGTTCTGTATGAGCTTTCCGTCTTAGTTGTATCAAGATAATTCGTTTTATCTCCTGCGTGTTGTTGCAGTGTCTGACTGATTGTGATTGTCCGATTGACAAAGTCAATACTATGTTGCCATGTAAGTCCTAAAACCTCGCTTCGTCTGAAGCCATATATGGCACACAAAGTCACAGGCAATTCAACAACAGAGCCTTTAAATAAAAGCAACAAATCTTGCAGTTGTTCAGGATTGAGAAATTCACCCCTGAATGTTTCAACCTTTGGTGTTCTTGCATAGCTTGCAGGATTGTACTGTATAATATCCTTTCTGACAGCATCAGATAATGCCTTGCTGATATTTTGATGATGATGTTTAATTGTAGTGTGTGACAATGCTTCTGCACTGTTTAACTTGCTGTGTGGCTGTAGTTTGAATTTGTAATACTCTTCAAGGTGGTAAGGCTTAAGCTCTTGTATTAACAGCTTTTTAGCTTTGAAATAGGGAATAATATGATTTCTCATATTTCCGCAATAAGAACGATATGTATTCGGCTTAATTTCCAACTGGATTTCTTCAAGCCAGTTTTCAAAATACTGTGCTACTGTTAAATCACAATATTTTACATTCTTCTTATCCCATTCAGCAAGCAAATCTTCTAAAAATCTTTGTGCTGCTTTTTTGTTACCCCTTATCGGTAATTCAGTATTAAACCACTTTTGTTTTCTTTTTCCGTATTCATCATAATAGCTGATGATAGCGTGATATGTTCCGTTTCTTTCGTATAGGCTTCCTGTTGCCATAATTAACTCCTTTCTTTGAAACGGACAATATATTCATCTGTATGGTAGCACGAATAATTGCCCGTTTCAAGTATTTTTCATTAGTTGATATTCAGAAAATCAATAACGCTTTGTTTGGGTATAATGTATCTGTTGCCGACCTTAAGCGTTTTAATCTTGTTTTCTTTTAATAAAGTGTAGGTAGCTGACCTACCAATTCTTAAAATATGTTGTAGCTCGTCAACAGATAAAACATCAGGATAATTTTTTATTGTGTTTTCCATTCAATCAATTTCCTTTCATATAATGTTTAATCTGTATATTGTTTTTAATCAAACAAAGAATTGAATAAATCAACACAATTAACCTTGTTTTGAGCGTTACGGTTAAGTGCTGAGTAAATATTCTTTTTGCTTGCACCCTGAACAGGGGCAAAGTTGCTTTGCTTTCTGTCAAATTCCATTGCATTTATCCAATATTCATTCATTTCAATCACTAATGATATTCTGCGTAACAGCTGGTCAAAGCTGTCTGTATTTCCAAATCTGTTTATATGGTAAGCATCATATCCGAATATCTGATGATAAAACGCAATTGGATTGAACGGAGTTGTTATAATAATCAAATCACAGGCTAATGCCTTGTCATTGTATCTTGCAGGCAACATTTTGTTGCTTTCAAAGGGGTCAAGTATTCTGAGTAAATCTGCATAGGGTATCACATTCGGTCTCAGCTCGTCCATAATCAATGTGTGTTCGCCTTTGTAGTTCTGAAATATATCACGGCTTGACCCTGTTATGTAATAAGGCTGATCTGCTTTCTCGGCATATTCCTTGGCAAGACTTGTTTTGCCTGTGCCTGATGTTCCGTAAATCCACAGAACATTTACTTGTTTACCTTGCTCGGCCATTTCCTTTCGGAATTGATCAGCAAGGTTTTGTAATCTTTTTGCCCATACATTTTCAATCTGATTTTTGTATCTGCCGTATTGTGAGCCTGTAAGCTGTTGTTCTAATTCTTCTTTGGTGATTGTGCCGTCATATAATGCGTCAAGCAATAATGTTATTTTGGCGGCTTTCTTTCGCATTGATATTTCAACGGCTGCTTGCTGCAGAAAAGCAGGGTAATCAAAATTAGCCTTGACCTCAGCAGGATTGTATTGAAATTTCTCTTTGGCATCTGTTGTTCTGTGTGTCAGATAAGCGTAGCCGTTATTGCTGTTTCCTCGCCAAGCTTCAATGTATTGCGGCTTATCTCCCAACTGCCTTGCAACACTGTTCAGCGAGTGTGCGTTTTCAAACGTCATCATAGCGTGAACGTGCGGCTCTTTCGGTTGTCCCTGCTCGTCAATGTCTTTGTCGTGCAAGATAACACCATATTTTTTAGGCTTTAGCTTTGTTTCAATCAGGTTAATCAGATTGTCAATTGTCTGAGCAGGAAGATATTTTAATTGCTGTTCGTACATCATATTTTTGTAACTGTTATTTTTACTGCTTATATGGTGTCAGCTCCTTTCTTTATTTCTGTTCATTTATGAGCATATTTTTTATTTTTTAGCACTAACACTTTAGGGAAAGTGCGTGATAAAAAACTAGCCCAATCACGCACAATAAAATGGATTTTAATATAATTGACACTTGACACCGAGATTGCTTATTTTAAAAAAACGCAATCTCGGTGTTTTATTATTTGTAATACGCTTGCAGTAAGCGTCCTAATTCAGCGTACACCTTAAATTTCATATATGGAAAATGAACATAAGATACGTTATCGTGGACACCGTCTGTGCTTGAAAACCAAGCGTCACCTGCATTGTATACTCTGCCGTTATTAAAGTCTTTCAGCTTTTCGCTATCCCACATAAGCCTGCCCTCATCAAGCGTAGGCTTAAATAATATTTTAGTTGACATAGCACTTCTGAGCATTGCAGGCAATCCGCCCTCAGATACTGACGCTTCGGCTATGCTGATGATTACATAACAGCCTGCACTCGCTCCCATTGTTACAATCCGTCTGAGCAAACTTTCAAATGTTGCAAGGCAGTAATCAGGATTATCCTTGCTCGGTTTGTTCGGGAACAGAGAACGCAGGCTTACGTACTCGTCAATAAAAAGAAAAGATACGTGCATGCCTGCATCCCACCATTTTACAGCGTCACCCTTTTGCTCTGATAAATCATTAAGCACCTTTTGTCTTACTTTGATTGTATCACAGAAGCTCTGCATTGCCTTTAAAATGCCTTTTGCTTCGCCGCCCTCGTCAAGTGTTACCACGTGGGGCAAGCGGCTTAATTCAGCTTGTTTAGGGTCTATGATAATAACCTCGCTGTTATAATCGTCTCGACCGCATTGCAGTGCACCTATCAGCATACTGACTATGGCTGTCGTCTTGCCGCTACGGGTCTTTCCTGCTACCAAAATCGACCCACTTGTAGTGAGGTCAATTTCTGTACTTTGCTGTACTTTCAGCTTAGTCGGTTCGTCAGTTTTCATTTCAGATACATCATTGAAAGTCAGACTGCGGTCAATCGTTACATCCTCAATTCTGAAAAACACATCATTAAATGCAATATCAGAGCTTGTCTGTGTTACTGCATACTGATTAAAGCCTTTTTTATTCAGAGCTGATGAAATGCTTGAAGATATGTTTTGTATGTCCTCAACTGTGCAGGACACAGCTTTAACAGTAAGCGTGAACACACCAAGCTCGTCTGATTTGCATTTTATCTTTGGCAGTCTTTCTCCGTCTTTCAGATGTAACGGATTGCCGTATTCATAGCTGTATAAGACTTTACGCACCATATATCTGATACGTGCCTTATCAGGCATTTTGAAATGAACAATAACGGCTGTTAAAACAAGAATTATGCCTATAACAAGTAATGTAATGCCTATTCCGTTAAACATATTTACAAGCCAATTTAAAGCTGTTTTCAGCAACTCCATATCAACAGGCATTATGCTGAATAAAAACTTAAATAGGTATGATACACCTGATAATATCAGATTGCATATACCTGACACCAATAGTTTCGTATCAGGCATTGCATATCTGATTATCGGTGCATTATTTTTATAATAATGCATAACTTAGATAACCTTTCTTGTCTGTTGTGTTGGAACAATTTGAATATCATCACAAGTGACAGATATTTTGCTATTGAAATCACCGTAAGGCTTAGCTACAACATTGATAGGATTGATTATGCTGTCAAGAGGGATATCAACATCTTTCTTGACTTTCATATTAATCTTTTCAAATCTGTTTGTAACTTTAACTTCGTTTCCGTCTTTATCGTAATAAACAGTTTTATCTTCAATGATAGTAGCTTCAACAAGTGAGCCGAGATGTTTGCCTGTATCATGGTCTTTCCATTCAGAACAGCCTGTACATATAAATCTTTTATCTTTGGCAAAACCCTGCCAATCGTAACGCACATAATTTGCTACTTTCTTTAATGGCATAAAGCATTCTCCTTTCCTCTGAAATTTTCGGAAATCCGATTTGGTTTATCAGCAATTGCAACACCATAATATGCCAGTTTTTTCCGCAAATCAAGCCATTTTCATCAGCTTTGTAGCTTTGTACAAAACACAACTTTATATAACTTAACATAGCATTTTATAGCGTTATACAACTCAATGTTTTGAGGTGGATTTTCAAAAAATGCCGATATATCGAAAGATTTTATTTTGAAAAAATTTTTTGAGAATTTTTTCAAAAATTGCGGTGATTTGTACAAATTGCACAAAGGATTTTGAGCAAAAAAGAAAACAACCTTAACATTGAATCTGAACGCAATGTTAAAGCTGTTGTTCTAAAATCTTTTTTTTCAACATTTATTTCGATAATTGTTTCAATTATTATATAAAAAAGTTAAGGACTACTGATAAATGAACAGCCCCAAATTGTGCAGACAGCACAAAAAAGGAACACCCAAGGCAGAAATTAAATATTAAGCAACAAACTGATTTCGTTTTTCAAACGGAGTCAGTTTTGTTTTAGTTTGAATACGGAAATTGTTGTAGTAGTGGATGTATTCGCCTATGAGGAGGCTAGCCTCCTCATAGGTGGCGAGTTCAACTCTATGGATGCACTCTGTTTTAAGAATCGAAAAGAAATTTTCTGCTAAAGCGTTATCGTATGGATTCTCCCGTCTTGACATTGAAGGAGAAATGCCGTATTCTTTAGTTAGATTAAAGTATGCTTGGGATGTGTACTGAAATCCTTGATCACTGTGGAGCTGCAACTCTGCAGTGATTTTTTCTTTTCTCTTAGCTTCTCTGATTGTATCTAATACAAGTTTGATTGATTGCTCTTTGGCTGTTTTGTATGCAATAATGCTGTTATCATACAAATCTCTTATGATTGATAAGTAAAGGAATCCTTGTGCTGTTTTGGTATATGATATATCGGTAACCCACTTCTGATTTGGTCTGTCAGCAGAGAAATCACGATTAAGTAAATTTGGATATCTGTGCAAATATTGACTGCAATAGTGATATTTCTTTCTGCGTACTACTGACAGCAAATTGTACTTTTGCATTACACGAAGTACAGTTTTAGGATTCTTGTATATTCCTTGTCTTTCAAGCCATATATGCACTCTACGATATCCGTAGGTTCTGTGACTTTCCTCTTGACATTCTCTTATCTTTTCTGCAAGCGGTAAATCTCTATCCGGTATATTCTTTCTCTTTAGATATGCATAATATCCGCTTCTTGATACATTGAAAAACCTACACATTTGGCTAATACCGTATTTGTCCTTGTGCTTGTAGATTACTTGATATTTAATTGTTGGCTTCACTTCCTTTCTGTGCGTGAGAGAAAATCCCGCAGTAATTCGTTTTCCATTTCCAATCTCTTAATATATCTATCCTTGCTTGCCATGACATATTTCATTTGAGATAGCTTATCTAACCTTTGTATTGATGGTGGTAATTCATTATCATTTTTACAAGGTCTGCCTTTTTTATGAATTGCTTGTCCGGCTTCTATTTTTCTTTGCTTACCTCTATATCTCTCTAAAAACTTCCTGACTTCTTGTAGGCTGAACCCTAACTGTTCGCCTATTTCTCTGTGCGTTAAACCTTCTTCTCTTAATGTTAATATTTCTTTCTCATATTCTTGAACGTGTTTATACTTTCTTGTCATAAAAATATCCCCCTATGGTAGTTATTTTATTCTACCATAGGGGGTACCTTTTTTCTATTGTCCACTTTTACTGGACTTGTTCATAAAACAGTAGTCCTTTTTTAGTTATTTATCGTTTTGCTCCACAAGAGCATTCTTCCCAGTATTCAGTGCGGTATTCCGCATCGTGATGTTTGGTACCTGTTTTGACTTTTTCATATACAGGTTTGCCGTTCTCATACACTGGATACATTTTACTTGTAGGCGCTCCAAAGGATGTTCCAAGGAGCATTTGATATCCATTTCCGTATGTTTGCGGGCAACTTAAGCCGTCCATACCCATAGAATGGCTCACGTGAAACTCTTGATAATTACTGTATCCCAGTCTGTTAGCTTCCGCAATACAGTCCACATGGCAACCAGAGCAGTAGAAGCACTGCATTTCTTCCATTTTCTGTTTGGTTTCATAGATGTCTTCATCCCAAGCAGCTTTCACAAGAACCTGTTTTGATTTTTTGACGAATTTATGGGTATGTGTCGAAGTCGTTTTTGGTACTGTCGTTGATTGCGTCTGTGAAGCAGGTTTCTTGGCTGTTGTCTCAGGCTTCTTTGTGGTTTCTTCAGACTTTTTCTTAGTCGCGGTTTCTGACTTTTTTGTTGTTGAGACAGTTGTTGTCTGCTCTGTTTTCTTGCCGGTTTCCTTGTCTGTAACAGTCTTTGTTACCTTACCGTCTTTATCTTTCTTGATTTCAACGGTGTTGTCGTCTGTGTCTTTACCGACAAGGACTTCATTACCGTCTTCATCTGTTGTTGTATCTTCAATGCTGACATCTTCTGTAAGATTATCAACGATTTCATCAACTGTTTCAACAGATGACGGCTCTGTTGTTCCGTTCACAGGCTCGCTTTCTTTACTGCAACCGATAAATATTGTTGCAATGACAATTACTGTAAGTAAAATTGCTAAAATCTTTTTCATTGTATGTATTACTCCTTTTTCTTTTATGTAACAAATCAAGATTGTAAAATGTTCAATTTTCTATAATAATCATATTTTATAGTCAATACCATAGTTTATTGCGTCTGTTACTTTTCGAGTATTCCACGCTTGTTGCATAGAATTCATTATAGCAATATTCATTTGCTGTGCTTTGATTTCTTGCTGACCCTGAATAATTCTCTGATTGTAAACATCCTGTTCATACACATTAGCAAGCTCTTTAAAATTGCTTGCTCGATAATTTTCAAGTATTTGTATAAGGTCACGAACACAATAATAATTACAATACTTATTCGGTATCCAATAAAGAATTTGACCGCAGTCAGCAAATATATTTCTTATCTGTTCCTGAAGATTTTGATTTATCATAGTAAGCTGTTCAATCGTTTTCAATCTTTTCTTTTTCCATTTTTTCAGAATAAGCACACATAATGGAATAGGCAAAAGCAATGGTAATATATAGAAGAACATCCCATCATTACCCATGATTGATTCTATTACAGCTGCCCATATCATCATTATAACGAATGATATAACTATTGATATAGTTGCAGCGAATAAAAGCCTTATAATACTAATACTAATACTCTTATTCTTTTTTATTGAATCTTCATTGTTACTAATCTGCACTTGCAAATTGTTAATATCAATTAACGGATTGCGTGCTTCATATAGTGCAGTTAATAGTTCATCACGGTCGGCATACTCAACATTCATTTTTCTTATATCCTCCTCAAAACAAAAATGCGTACAGCCGAAGCCATACACATAAAAAACACATTGCTCCAACTGTAGACAAACTCAATTTATTGAGTCTGTTACAATTATACTCAATATGTTTAGTATAGTCAAGAGTTTTAGTATGTTATTTTATATATATAATGTATATAAGGAAGATAACAAATGATTTCATACAAGCCATTTTATGATACTTTATCCAAAAGGAATATAACAGAGTATGCCTTGATATTTAAGCACGGAATACCTGCAAATACACTGCACAGAATGAAACACGGTGAAGCCATTACAACAAAAACACTTGATGAGCTTTGCTTTATTCTCGATTGTGAGGTTGAGGATATTTTGTTACATATAAAGAAAGATAAAGACGAAAACCCTGCTTGATTAAAAGCAGGGTATATTTTTTATGTCAATCTGTTTAATATGCAACTCTCACTTATGCCTTTCATTATACCAACAACGATAATTTGTCAAATCTCAAATGAGATTACGGCTAAAGTAAAAACTTTTTGAGATTATCTGTGAAACAAAAACTTTTTACTTTGCTTGACCAATTATCTTATGTCGGTGCTTTCTTCTTGCACTCGTAAGAGTAGTAATTTTATTTAAAGGAGTTGTCAAGAATGAAACTGACATACGAAATTACAAACATTGATGAATTTAAGGCTTGGAGCGGTGCAGTTCCAACTCGTAACGCTATTATCGAAAATCACAAGCAGGATGAATTTATGATGATACTTGAAGATATTTTCCCTGACGGCTGTTCTGAAACAGAGCTTAACGATTTTCTTTGGTTTGATGATGAGTTCATCTTTTCTGCACTTGATATTAAACAGGAAGAATAAACACATAAAAAATAACCCTGCCTTGTTCAATCAAGACAGGGTATATTATATTGCTTTTATCGACAATTAGTGATAATATTATTTTATAAATTTATAGGAGTTTGTTATGAATTATAATATCAATGAATTTTATAAAATAGAAATATTAAAAGATTTGCTAAATATTACTTTGTTTCAAAAATTAAATACAGAAGGCTATGTTTATTGCAAAAATATTTTTGAAAAATACAATAAGGAATATATAAAAA
>JAIDJS010000172.1 GCA_029052085.1 Eubacterium sp. | reverse complement strand
GATACACAGGTATTGAAATCAGCAACGATACAATCATAAACACTTTAACCGCGCTTGGTTTTAAAGTACAGCTTAACGGTAGTAATTTCAGCGTTGAGGTTCCAAGCTGGAGAGCAACAAAGGATATATCTCTTAAGGCTGATATTATTGAAGAAATTACAAGAATTTACGGCTATGATAATTTTGAAATAAATACAGCTGTTGCTCCGCTCTACCCTGTTCGTGCAGATGTTGAAAAAACCATTGAAGATAAAATCAAGGATATTCTTGTAAAAAGATTTTCTCTTCACGAGGTTCATTCCTACGTCTGGGCATATTACGATGAAATGAAGGAGCTTGGAATTGAGATTGAAAAGAACATCAGGCTTATCAACGCAACAAATCCGAATATTGAAACTATAAGAAAATCAATCATTCCAACCCAGCTTTGCCAGCTTAAGGCAAACACCGGCTTCGCTCCGGATTTCGGTATTTTTGAAATCGGAAGAGTTGTTGAGGGGCTTGACGAAAACAACCTTTGCATTGAAAAAAAGAAGCTTGCAATCTCTCTTTTCAGCAAAACAGAATCTGCTGAGGCGCTTTATTTTGAGCTTCGTGATATGCTGGCTATTATTGTTGATGATATCAAACACAAGATGCTTTCTTACAAGGCTATTGCTGCTTCTCATTCCTATCAGCATCCAAAAAATCTGAATGCTGCATACTGCGACAGTGAGAAGATTGGCGAAATCGGTATGGTTCATCCTCTTGTTCATAAGAAAATAGACAAAAAAGCCAATATCGTATTTGCTGAAATTGATATAGAAGCACTTGCAGGTATTGAAAATGCAGGAATCGCTTATGAAGAGGTTTCAAAATATCCTGAGATAGAGGTTGACCTTTCCTTTGTTGCAGACAAATTTGAGCCAATTGCCAAGGCTGTTGCAGATGCAAAATGCAAGCTCATCAGAAATATCAGGGTTGTAGACACCTACAGCGACGAAAATTCAAAATCCATTACGGTTCGTTTAACCTTTGCACACGCTGAAAGAACACTTACAAGAGAAGAGGTTTTAAAGGTTACAGACGGGATTATCGAGGCTCTTAAAGAGTCAAAAATTACCCTTCGTTCGTAAATTAAAAAAAAATATTGTAATTGTGGAAATTTTTGTATATAATTAGAATATAGCATTTCTCTTATACA
>JAIDJS010000171.1 GCA_029052085.1 Eubacterium sp. | reverse complement strand
GAGATGGAATTCTTGAATTTGTAGTATTATGGGATGCTTTCAATACCTCAACAAGTCATTATCTTACTGTTTATGGCAGAAATGATAATGAAAGCGGTATTTCTCTTTATAACATTGGCAAACCGATTATAATGAATGATTATATTGCTGCCGATGTGAATGGGGACAAGCTTGAAGAACTTTTGATTTTTACAGTAGACAGCGGCGATGCAATATCGGCAAAGGCTGTGCTGTATTCTTATAAAAATAAAATACCGGAATCACTTGGCAGTACAAAGCTTGACGGACATATAAGCTCCTACAAAAGCATAAAATCCGAAGAGGTGAACGGCAGAGCCTGTATCTATGCTGATGCAGCAAAATCAAACGGCTCTCAGATGCTTACGGAAATTGTACTTTGGTCTGATTATTATGATACAATTATTTCTCCGTTTTATAATTATTCAACGGGTGTTACAAAGGAAACAACAAGAAATGTTAAATTGTATTCTCAGAATATCGGTGAAAAGGGCCGAATAAACATTCCGCTTGATGCTGATAAAAAAGGTCTTCCTGCTCAAACGAAGGCAGTTGATTGGCGATATTACAGTGAGGATGCTTTATATCATGATTGCTATTCTGTTGCCGTAGAAAAGGATAATTACCAGATTATTATTCCGGATGAATTTTTTGATGATGTTATCATCTCTTACGATACGAAAAACAGTTCTTTAACTGTAAGCGATAAAAATAAAAAGGCTTCGTTTACAATTACAGCGCTTTTAAAATCGCTGTATGATGAGAAGAAAGAGCAGTATTCTGATTATACGGAGATAATGAACGATTCAGGTTATATTTATCTTGCTGTTTGCAGCAATGATTCAGATATAAATATTTCAACAGAAGATTTGAAATCTATGATTAAATCATATGAAGGAGAATGAATATGAAAAAGGTACTTGTTGCTGAAGATGAAGAATCAATCCGCGAGTTTATTGTTATCAATTTAACACGCAGCGGATATGATGTTATGCAGGCTGAAAACGGCGCTGTTGCACTTGATATCTTCCAAAAAGAGGGTGGGGATTTTGATGTTGCCATTCTTGATATTATGATGCCTGAAATGGACGGGCTTACGGTTTGCAAGGAACTTCGCCAGCGTTCCTCTGATTTGGGTATTATCATGCTTTCCGCAAGAACGCAGGAGATGGATAAGGTTACAGGGCTTCTTGTCGGTGCAGACGATTATGTAACCAAGCCGTTTTCTCCAAGTGAGCTTATGGCCAGAGTTGACGCTGTTTACAGGCGTGTTGAGATGACAAGGGGCTTCAGAAAGAATGATACAACGGGCGAAACCATTCGTCTTGATGAGTTTGAACTCAATCTCAGAAACCGTACGCTTTCAAAATCCGGAAATCTTATCGAATTAACACAGGTGGAATTTCAGATTATTGAGTATTTCTTCAAAAATCCGAATGCTGCTTTAAGCAGAACAGATATTTTGAAAACAGTTTGGGGCAGCAATTACTACGGTGATGAAAAAATAGTTGATGTTAATATCCGCAGACTTCGTATGAAGGTTGAGGATAATCCGTCAAGTCCTACAAGGCTTATTACAATATGGGGTCTTGGCTATAAGTGGGTTACGGATGTTAAATAATTGGTTACGGAAGATTGGCAATATGAATTTTAAAATATTTAGAGAACTTAAAAGTCTCAGATTTGAGGGCATAACAAAACGCTGGCTTACAAATATAGTTAGTGTTATTCTTGCTGTGCTTATTATTGTTTTCATTATTGCAGTATTTTCTATAAAAACATATTATTACAACTCTGTTGAAAGCATATTAAACAGCGGTGCTTCAACCGCTGCAGTAAGCTATTTTTCAACGAATCTTGATTCGGGAACCTCGCTTGAAACCTCCGCTGCCAAGTTTATAGAAACCTATTCATATAAGGATAAAACAACCGTATGGGTTATTGATGATAAGAGTAAGGTTATCGCTTCCTCTAACGGTTTTACATACGGCGAATCTGAAATGCCCGATTATAGCGAAGCTATGTCAAATAAGGATGGCATAAGCAGATATGTCGGCAAGGATAACGGCAGTGAAAAAATTATGGCAGTAAGCCGCGTAATAAAGGATTCTAATGGTGCTAATGTCGGCGCTGTAAGAGTTATGACCTCAATTGAAGAGATAGACAGGCAGATATTCATTATTCTTTTGGTTGTTTTTTTTGTGCTTGTTTTAATATTTATTGCAATTGCGGCTTCAAATCTTTTCTTTATCAGCTCAATCGTTATTCCTTTAAAGGAAATAACCGAGAAAACAAAGGATATTTCAGGCGGAAATCTGGATGTAAGAATAGAAAAAAAATATGATGATGAAATCGGAAAGCTTTCCGATTCTATAAATTCCATGGCTGCGGATATTGCAACAGCCGATACAATGAAAAATGATTTCATTTCAACGATTTCTCATGAGCTTAGAACGCCGCTTACCTCAATTAAGGGATGGGGCGAAACACTTCTTTTCGGTCTGGACAGGGAAAGAGATGAAGTTACGAATAAAGGGCTTCAGGTTATTGTTAATGAAGCAGGACGATTAGAGGGATTTGTTGAAGAGCTTCTTGATTTCAGCAGGCTTCAGAGCGGCAGAATGACCTTGAGATTAATGAAAACAGACATTTTTGCCGAGCTTGATGAAACGGTGTTTACCTTCCGTGAAAGAGCTATGCGAGAGGGGATAGAGGTTCGTTACAGTATTCCGGATTTTCCTGCGCCTGCAAATGCCGATCCCAACAGATTAAAGCAGGTATTTATGAATATTCTTGATAATGCTCTTAAATATTCTAAAATGAATACCAAAATCTTTGTTAAAGCAGAGTTTTCCGAGTTTAACGGCAAAAATGCAATTAAGGTTTCCATTGCAGATCAGGGCTGCGGTATTTCAAAAGAAGACCTGCCTCATGTTATGGAAAAATTCTATAAAGCAAATGTTTCTGTAAGAGGCTCTGGTATCGGGCTTGCTGTTACAAACGAAATTATAAATCTTCATAATGGTAAGCTGGAGATAGACAGTGAAGAAAATGTTGGTACACTTGTAACGATTTATCTTCCTGTAGACAGTGCTCCGACAAAGCAGGAAATTGATATGTCTGAGCCGAAAATGGACGAGGTTACCGATGAGGATATTACTCTTAACACGGAAAGGCGATAATGAATAATGGAAGAAAAGAAGGTTCATAAAACCTCTGTTGGCGGACAGGCACTTATTGAGGGCGTTATGATGCAGGGTCCGAAGGGAATGGCTACTGCCGTAAGAAAGCCTGATAATGAAATTCTTGTTGAATACCATACTGTTAAGCATATAAAAGATAAATTTAAGATTTTTGGTTTTCCGGTTATAAGGGGAATTGTAAATTTTATTGAATCTATGAAAATCGGTTATAAAACACTTATGTATTCAGCCGAGGTTTCGGGAATGGAAGAGCTTGAAGAGGAAAATCCGTCTAAATTTGAGACATGGATTCTTGATAAGTTCGGCGATAAGCTGATGAGCTTTATTACAGGTATTGCTTCTGTTCTCGGTGTTGCGCTTGCCTTTCTTCTTTTTATGTATTTCCCCGTGCTGTTTTTCAGCAAGGTAAATGAATGGTCGGGCAATGCGATAACCGATTATCGCGGACTGATTGAGGGCGTTCTTAAAATCATCATTTTTGTGGTTTATATTGCTATAGTAAGCCGGATGAAAGATATAAAGCGTACCTTTATGTATCATGGTGCCGAGCATAAATCCATAACCTGTTATGAACTGGGCGAAGAACTGACGGTTGAAAATGTAAAGAAATGCAGCCGTTTTCATCCAAGATGCGGTACATCCTTTATTTTTGTCATTTTGATTTTCAGCATTATTGTTTATACTGCTGTTGCCAAAATATTTCCTGAAATTGCAGATAACAGAATTTTATGGATATTATTAAGGCTTGCCTTTCTTCCTCTTATTATGGGATTGGGATATGAATTTATAAAATATGCGGGCAGGCACGATAATCTTTTTGTTAAAATTGTTTCCGCTCCCGGACTTTGGATGCAGAGATTAACTACCAAAGAGCCGACGGATGATATTATTGAGGTTGGAATTGAAGCCTTAAAGGCTGTTATTACAGATAACCCAAAGGATGATGAAATAAAGTGATTTTATCGGAAGCATATAATTACGGTGTGTATTTTTTATCTGCAAACGGTGTTGATGAGGCAGATTTTAAATCTCTCTGCCTTTGCTGTCACTTAGCAGGGATAAAAAATAACGAATATGAAATTCATAAAAATAAAGATTTGATTCTAATGAAAAAATTTGCCGATATGCTTTGGCGGATAAAAAACGGAGAGCCGCTTCAATATGTTATCGGAAGATGGGATTTTTATGAAAGTGAATTCTATGTCGGAAAGGGTGTTTTGATTCCCCGTCCCGAAACAGAGGAATTGACAGCGCTTGTTATAGATAATGCAAAAAAAATGGATAGTCCTGTTATTTTTGATTTATGCTCAGGCAGCGGTTGTATCGGAATAAGCATTGCAAAGGCAGTGCCGTCGGCAATGGTTTACTGCGTTGAAAAAAGTGAGAAAGCGCTTTCTTATCTTTTAAAAAATGCAGAAGGTGTTCCGAACGTTAGAGTGGTAAATTCCGATATCAATTGTCCGTCCGATATCAAAAATGCAGATATAATTGTTTCCAATCCTCCTTATATTAAAAGCAGTGAAATCGGCTCTCTTCAGAGTGAAGTACAGCATGAGCCGTCAATGGCGCTTGACGGCGGAGCGGATGGTCTTGATTTTTATAGAATCATAGCTAAAAAATGGAGCGGCAATCTTAAGGAAAACGGAATGCTTTTCCTTGAAATCGGCGAGGATCAGGGAAATGAAGTATCCGTGATTCTTGAAAATTCCGGATTTAAGAAGATAGAAGTTATAAAAGATATATATGGAAATAACCGAATGGTTAAATCTGTAAAATAATAATTTGGAAGTGTGTTATGTCTTTATTAAGTGTTTTACGAAGCGGAGAGCCTGCGTTAATTTTTGCAGTTGTTTTTTCAAGAATATTTGTTGTGTTTTTCTGCCTTCCTATTCATGAGTTAGCGCATGGATGGGCTGCTTATAAAATGGGCGATTCAACAGCAAAGAATTTAGGAAGATTAACATTTAATCCGTTTGCACATCTTGATTTGTTCGGAACAATTATGTTATTCTTATTTGGTATCGGCTATGCAAATCCGGTTCCTGTTAATACAAGGAATTTCAGAAACCCGAAAAAGGGTATGATTGTAACTGCACTTGCAGGTCCAGGCTCAAATTTATTAATGGCTTTTGCTTTTATTTGTCTTTATTATATTGTTTTGCTGCTTCCGCAAAGTCTTGTGGTAAGCTTTATTGCATATTTCTTTGATTTTGCTGCAACGGTTAATGTTTCCCTTGCGGTATTCAATCTGCTTCCGATTCCGCCGCTTGACGGCTCTAAGGTTATCGGATTTCTTATTCCCAGCAAAGCATATTTTAAAATTCTGCAGTATGAACGCTATATTATGATTGCTCTTTTGCTTTTGCTTTTTACAGGTGTTCTCAATACGCCAATTGCGTTGATTTCCGATTTGATGAGGAAGGTAATTTCATTTATTCCGAGTTTAATATATAAACTTATTGTTTGAGGTACTATGGAACAGTTAAATTATAAGCTTGAGGTGTTTGAGGGTCCTATGGATCTTCTGCTTCATCTCATAAGTAAGCATAAATTAAATATAAATGATATTCCGATTGTTGAACTTGTTAATCAGTATCTTGATTATGTTCGTCAGATGGAGGCTGCTGATTTTGACGTTGCAGGTGATTTTCTGGAAATGGCTGCAAGGCTTATCTATATCAAAACGGTTTCGCTTCTTCCAAGGCATGAGGAGGCAGAAAAGCTTAAAACCGAGCTTACCGGCGAGCTGATTGAATATAGAGATTGTAAGCTTATGGCTGAAAAGCTAAGCAAGCAGACAGATGGGTTTAATAGATATGTCCGTGATCCTCAGCCTGGTTATATTAATTATGATTATGAGCGGTTTCACGAGGGCGAAGAGCTTTTAAACGCATATATAGCTGCTGCCGGAAGAGCACAAAGAAAGCTTCCTCCTCCGATTGATTCATTTAAAGCGATTGTTGCAAGAAAATTTGTTAATGTTGCTTCTAAAATAAGCACGGTTATGAGAAAGCTTTGGAGCGGTAAAAAGGTTAAGTTTTTAAAGCTTTTTGAAGGTGCTGAAACAAAAAGTGATCTTGTTGCAACGTTTCTTGCAGTGCTTGAGCTTGCTAAAACGAAGAAAATATCTATTGAGGGTGCGATGAGTAACCCCGATGTTCAGATTATTAATGAGGTAGAAACTATTGAGTAAGGAAAATATTATATCCAAGCTTGAAGCAATGCTTTTTGCATCCGGCGAGCCTGTTGAAGCGGCCAAGCTGGCAGAGCTTCTTGAGCTTGATATTGAAAATGTAACGAAAATGCTTGCCCATCTGGGCGATTTGTATGACGAAAGAAACAGCGGCATCTGCCTTGTTCGCATAGACGGCAAGTATCAGCTTTGTACAAGAGAAGAGTACGCTGATGATGTACGGGCTCTTCTTGAAATAAAAAAGAATACGCCTCTGTCTCAGGCGGCATTTGAGGTGCTTGCGATAGTTGCTTATAATAAATCGGTAACAAAAAGCTTTATAGAGCAAATCAGAGGTGTGGATTGCTCCGGTCCGGTTGCAAATCTTGTTCAGAAGGGTCTGATTGAGGAAAAAGGCAGGCTGGATCTGCCGGGCAGACCTCTTGTTTACGGTACAACTGATAGATTCTTAAGATGTTTTTCATTAAACAGTCTTGAAGATTTGCCTGAGCTTCCGTCTGTTGAAGAGGTTGAAAAGATTGCAAAGGATAATGGTCAGACCTCTCTTTTTGAAGACGAAAACGGTAAAGTATTAAAAGAGATTCCGAAAGAGGAAGAATAGCTTTTGAAAGGATAATATCAATGGTTGTTTTTTTAATCATTCTTGCAGTTATTGTTTTCATGATTTCAGTTATTCTTTCTGTTTCCGCTACCTTTACGATTTCATATAATTCA
>JAIDJS010000170.1 GCA_029052085.1 Eubacterium sp. | reverse complement strand
TAATTATTTTGTATCATTGCTTGATGAGCATATTGAAATCGTTTATGCTGATGAGCTTGTTGATATGGTTTCAAAAAATGTTAGTAATTAATCAGGAGGTTTTGTTATGAGCAAAAAGAAAAAAATTTATACCGTTGCAACAGCGCATTTGGATACAATATGGAGCTGGGATTTTGAAAAAACCGTTTCTACATATATTTACAATACGCTTGTTGATAATTTTAAGATGTTTAAAAAATATCCAACATATAAGTTTAACTTTGAAGGCAGTTACCGTTATGAGCTTATGGAGGAGTATTATCCTGAACTTTTTGAAAAGGTAAAGGAATATGTTAAGGAGGGTAGATGGAATGTCTGCGGCTCTGCTTTTGAAAACGGGGATACCAATATTCCATCTCCTGAAGCACTTTTCAGAAATATTCTTTTCGGTAATTCGTATTTTGATAAAACCTTCGGCAAAAGAAGTGTTGATATTTATCTTCCCGATTGCTTTGGCTTTGGCTGGGCATTGCCGTCAATAGAACACCATGCAAATCTGAAAGGTTTTACTACACAGAAGCTTACATGGGGTTCTGCTTACGGAACACCGTTTGATATCGGAAAATGGTATGGTGTAGACGGAAACTATGTTTATGCTTGTGTTAATCCTCACGATTATTATTATACCTTTACGAAGCTTCGTGATTGGGATTTTGTGCTTGATAAATTTAAAAAGAATGAAGAATATGATCTGGACTGGACCTATATGTTTCATGGTATCGGCGACAGGGGCGGTGCTCCAAAGGAGAAATCCATATCATTTGTTGAGGAAGAAACAAAGAAAAATGACTCTGATGATATAGAGGTTTATGTTGCTGAGGCTGATGAAATTTATCATGATATTGATAATAAGCTAACGCAGGAGCAGAGGGATAAGCTGCCTGTCTGGAAAACAGAGCTTGTTATGCAGAATCACGGTGTCGGTGGATATACTTCCCGTGCGGTTGGCAAGCGCTGGAACAGACGCTGTGAAGAGCTTGCCGATATTGCCGAAAGAAACAGTGTTGTTGCTTCCTATCTCGGTGCTTATGATTACAACAGCAAGGTTATCAACCGCTCATGGAAGCGTTTTATTGCACATCAGTTCCATGATGATATGCCGGGTACATCGGTTCAGCGTGCGTATCGCAGAAGCTGGAATGATTATGCAATGTCTGCCAACCAGTTTAAAGGTGAACTTGAAGCTTCAACTGCTGCTGTTTCAACACTGATGAAAACGGATTTCTGCACAGGTACTCCGATCGTTGTATCAAATCCCATTGAAGCAGATATTACCTCTGCCGTTAAAATCAGACTTAACCGTAACAATAAGTTTTATGCAAGAGTTTTTGATGATAAGGGCAAAGAGGTTAAAAGTCAGGTTAATTCAATAAAAGACGGTGTTATGGAAATTGTTTTCATTGCATCTGTTAAAAGTCTTGGCTTCCGTGTTTATGATGTTCGCCCAAGTGATGAACCCTGTAAGGTTAAATCTGAAATTTCAATACATGATAATACTGCTGAAAATCAGAAATATATTGTAAGGTTAAATAAGCAGGGCAATATTGAATCCATTATTGATAAAACTCTTGATGATAAAGAACTTCTTAAAGAGCCTGTTGTTCTCGGTCTATATAATTATACCGGTTCAAAGGATTGGCCTGCATGGGAAATGAATTATGAGGAAGCAAACAAGAATGCAGACAGAATTCCGAACCTTGTTTCAATCAGCATTGAGGAAAACGGTCCTGCAAGAGTTGCGTTCAGTGTTGTTCAGGAGGATCAAAAACGCTCTGTATTTACAAATATTATAGCGCTTTCAGACGGCGGCGAATGTGTTGAGGTTTATTCGGAAATTGAATGGCAGAGTCTTTGCACGCTTGCTAAAAATAAATTCGCTTTCAACTGTTCAAATGAAAAAGCTACCTTTGATTTGGGGCTTGGAGCTATTGAACGTGAAAATATGAGCGAAAAGCTTTTTGAAGTTCCTGCTCAGAAATGGGCTGATTTAACGGATGAAAGCGGAAGCTTTGGTGTTTCGGTTATCAGTGAATGTAAATACGGCTGGGATAAATTTGATAATCATTCGCTCAGATTAACCGTGCTTCACACACCGCTTAAGAATTACAGAATAGATTCAATGCAGTCTATGCTTGATATCGGTTTAAACAGATATTCCTTTGCTATTTTCAGCCATAGCGGAAAGGTTGGAAAGGCAACGCAGCTTGAAGCAAGAAAATTCGTTCAGCCGATGATTGCAGTTTTGGCTGAAAAGCACAGCGGAAAGCTTGGCTCTGACTATAGCTTCGGCAAAATTTCTGCCGATAATGTGATTATCCGTGCATTGAAAAAGGCAGAGGATAGTGATGAAATCATCATCCGTCTGAATGAGGGTGCAAACGAAAATGCGGAAAATGTTCTGATTGAGCTTGGAAACGGTATTGATTCTGCAAAGGAAATGTTTGCAAGCGAGGAATTCAAATGCGATGCTGTTGTTGAAAACGGAAAGCTTGTAACAAGCTTTAAGCCATATGAAATCAAAACCTTTGCAGTAACGTTAAAGGAAAGTGATGTAAAAGGCAAAAAGGCAAAATCTGCTCCTGCCAATGTTAAGTTTGATAAAAACATCATAACCCATCAGCGAAACGAAAAATCTGATTTTGAATATAATATTCCCCGTGAAATTACCCCTGAATCCGTTTCTGTAAACGGAATTGATTTTGCAATTTCAAAAACATCTGCTAACGCCTTTGTTCTTAACGGACAGAAAATTGAACTTTCAGAGAATACAGATAAGCTATGCCTTCTTTGCGCATCTCTTAATGATGATAAGTTTGTAACATTTGATGTTGACGGCAAAAAAGTTTCAAAAAAAGTTTTCAATATGTTTGAGGCATTTGCTGCATGGGATCTTGTTGACCTTGGGGATACTGCCTATGTTAAAGACGGTAAGCTTGGTTTTGAAGCAACCCATTGCCATGTAAACGGCAATGATGCAATTGCAAAGGGAATGTATTTCTATATTGTTGAAATGGATGTTAAGGGCAAAAAGTGTGTAACTCTTCCTTTTGAAAATGATGTTGTGGTTATTTCTGCAACGGAATATTTCGGAAATGATGCAAAGCTTATTACCCCTGTTTTTGATGAGGTTGATGAAAAGAGAAAGCAGACCTTTAAGATGACTGCCGCAGAAAAAGTTCGTTATCAAAAGTATAAATGTGTTTGGAATCTTAATGACAGGGATAATTTTATTACCCACAGAAATAAAGGTAGAAATTAATGGAAAATCAGTTTTTAAAGAATTGGACAACAAATAACAACGGTTATCCGCTGTTTGATGATGAGGTAAAAAGATATATATCCGTTTTGCCAAGTGAAAATCAGATAAGGCTTTCCGAAAACCCGTTTTATTGTTTTATTCATTTTGGTATGAACACCGCAACGGCAAGAGAATGGGGAACAGGCAAGGAAACACCGCTTGATTTTACGATTAAAAGCATAAACCCGCAGCAATGGGCAAGAAGCATCAAGGCTTCGGGCGCTTCAGGTATTATTTTAACCTGCAAGCACCATGATGGTTTCTGCCTCTGGCCGTCGGAATACACTGAATTTTCAGTTAAAAACTCCGGTTTTGACGGCGACATTGTTAAAATGGTGGCAGATGCCTGTAAAGCCAATGGACTTTACTTTGGCGTTTATCTCTCTCCATGGGATATGCACGAGGAAACCTATGGAACCGAAGCATATAATGATTATTTCTGTAATCAGCTTACGGAGCTTTTAACCAATTACGGAGAAATAAATGAGGTTTGGTTTGATGGTGCAAAGGGTGCAAATGCAAGAGCGTTTGAATATGATTGGCAAAGGTATTATGCGCTTATACGCAAACTTCAGCCATCGGCGAATATTGCAATTTGCGGCCCTGATATCCGTTGGGTTGGAAATGAGGGCGGAAAAACAAGAAAATCTGAATTTTCCGTTGTTCCGAAAGCTCTTTGTATGGCAGAAACAATAAGTAAGAACAGTCAGCATTCGGAAAAGGATGCTGTAAAGCTGAAAAACTTAACATCAACAGATGAGGATTTGGGAAGCCGAAAGATACTTTCAAACAGTGAAGAGCTTTGTTGGTATCCCGCTGAGGTGGATGTTTCTATCCGACGGGGCTGGTTTTACAGTAAAAATGAAAATGTAACTGTTAAAAGCGGCAAAAAGCTGTTTAAGCTTTATCTTTCATCGGTTGGTAAGAATTGCACGTTTCTTCTTAATGTTCCTCCTACGGATAAGGGAATCATTCATCATAGGGATGTTCGTGCGCTCAAATCTCTCGGGAAGAGGATTCATAATCTGACGTCAAAGCCTATACTTATTGATAAGCCCGGAGAATTTACTCAAAAGGATGGATATATTGATTTTACCTTTGATTCTCCCAGAAAGCTTAGATATGTTATTATAAAAGAGGATATAACAAAATCTCAAAGAGTAGAAAAATTTGATATTTATATCAAAAAAGAAAATGGGAAGTTTAAAAGAGCAGCTTCGGAAACGATTATCGGCGCCTGCAGAATGATTGTATTAAAAGGCAGAAAATGCGTTGGTGCAAGGCTTGTTATACGCCAAAGCAGAAGCAATCCCGTTATTTCCGAAATCGGCTTTTATGAATAATAGGCAATGAAGAGTATTCAAAGCCTTTCAAAATGCAGTAATAAAGCGAATTCAGAATGTTTTACTGTTGCTTAATGTTCATTTCAAGGCTTTTTAACAAAAATGCGTGGTAAGGCTGGTCTTATCACGTTTTTTGTTTTTTATGGAATATTGTGTCACATTTTGTGTATGTTTTGCGAATGTATAGATGAAGGGAATTCCCGTAAGGAAAGGAGAGTGAATATGTTTGATTCAGCATTGATTAAAATGATTAAATCCGATAAAAACAAAGGTCTTTCCAATCTGATAGATCAATATACCCCGCTGGTTTATACGATTGTCAGAAACAAAATAGCATCAGTCTGTTCTGCCGAAGATATAGAAGAGGTTGTAAGCGATGTTTTTATTGCATTTTATAATCAGATAGAAAGTGTTGATTTATCAAAGGGAAGTCTGGCATCGTATATTATGGTAATTGCCAAAAGAAAAGCTGTTGACAGATTCAGGAAATCATCCGTAAATCATGATGTTAAGCTGCTGGATGATGAGGACGAATGTATTGATTTGCCGGATGATTTTAATCTTGAGGATGAATTTCAGCAAAGAGAAATCAGAAGAAAGCTGATATCCATTATAAAGGCGCTTGGTGAGCCGGATTCAACAATTATTATTCACCGCTTTTATTTAGGGGAAAGCTCAAAGGAAATCGCAGCGGTTACCGGACTTAGTAATGATAATGTACGCAAGCGTCTTTCAAGGGCTCTCCGTAAAATTGAAAAAGAATTGAAAGGAGAAAACTATGAAATATAATCTTTCCGATATTCTGGAAAATTCAAATGTGGAAGAAACAGAAGAATTTATTGATAATATCAAAATCAATTACAATGAAACAATTGCGCAGAAAATCAAAAAAAGAGTTATAGATGAAGAATCCGAGCAAAGCAATAAGCAATCTAAAGCGAAGCATTTTTCTTTAAAGACAATGATTGCATTTGCAGCAGTGGTTGCGATTATTTTGTGCAGTATAACAGCAGGAGCGGCAATCAATTTTAAAATGGGAAATACCTTTTTAAGAGTATTTAACGGAAAAAATATTGATTTGAGTGCGATTGCAGCTGATGTGAATGTTGCTTCCGAATATAACGGATATAAGTTTGAAATAACCCAGGTTATCTGTGATGGAAGAACAATGTATTGTGCGTTTAATTGTCCGTCTGAAAACGGAGAAATGCTTGTTCCTGTTAATGGGGGTGTTAATCTTACAATCAATGGAAAAAATCCTAATAGTTATTCATGTGGTTTTTATACATTTAACAGGGTATGCTATTTGAAATTTACAAATTGTGATGAAGCCCATATAAAAAGCAACAGCAAAATCCACCTTGATTTTAATAAAGTAAATTATAATTATGATATGAATAGAACAGATATTGCCGAAAGGCTTCTGGCAACAGGAAAGGTTACTGAGGAAGAAATTGAAGCAGCCCTTAAGGATGAATGGAAAATATATCAAATGGCAGATGAAATTTTATTTGAAGAACCTGTATATTTTATTGATGAAGATTCTCCTGATGAGAGCAGGGAAAGGCCTTCTATTGATGGTGCATGGAGCTTTGAGTTTGAAGTAGGCGATACGAATGTTATCAGAACAATTGATGCGGATAAGGTGTATCCTTATGATGAAAACAATTATATTGAAATATCCCCGCTTGGTGTCTATGTGTTTTCTTTTAATCCATATAGTATGCCATCTCTGGATTATGAACACATTTTTTGTATTGAAATGAAGGATGGTACCGTTTATACAGAAAAAGACACTGTTGAGGTAGAAAACGGTTATTATGATGGGGTTTCCACATCCAGTTATTCTGATTGGGAAAAGAACGAACACAGAACCTTTACGCATTTTGCTCTGGCAGAATTTATAAATCCCGATGAAGTGAAATCGGTTAGCTATTACGATAAAGTGTTATATCAACAATAGTTTCTATATTAAATGATAAAAACAAGCACTCGGCGTTTAATCGCTGAGTGCTTTGTTGATTTTATTCAAAACATTTTTCTTGTCTGCGCTCCAGAGCGGTGCAATCAAATCCTTCTTTGCTCCGTCACCTGTCAGGCGGTGAATTACAACATTTTTGGGTATTATTTCAACACAATCTTTTATTATGTCAATATATTCTTCAAGTGTCAAGGTGTTTACCTTGCCACAGAAATATTCATCTGCAAGGTCTGTGTCCTTAAGAATATGCAGCAATTGAAGCTTAATTCCGTCAGTTCCTGCCCTACAGACATAGTCAACCGATTTCATCATATCCTCTTTGGTTTCGTTCGGAAGCCCAAGGATAATATGTGTAACAACATTTATCCCTGCATTTTTCAGATTTTTTACTGCTGTATTATAAACCTTAAGTGAGTAGCCTCTGCGTATGTATTCAGCCGTTTTTTCGTGAATGGTCTGTAATCCAAGCTCAACAAAAATCGGTTTAATTTGGTTCAATTCTTTTAAAAGCTCAATAACCTCATCAGGCAGACAATCGGGACGGGTGGCGATGGAAAGTGCAGAAATATCGGTATGCTTAATTGCTTCGTAAAACTTGGTTTTCAGTGTTTCAACCGGAGCGTAAGTATTTGTAAAAGCCTGAAAATAGGCAATGTATTTTCCGCTTTTTATTTTCTTTTCTACTCGTTTTTTGCCGTTTTCAATCTGTTCGGTTATTGATAATTCGGCATCCTCAGCAAAATCACCGCTTCCGCCTTTGGAACAGAAAATACATCCTCCTGTGCCTATGGTTCCATCTCTGTTCGGGCAGGTAAAACCTGCATTTATGCTGATTTTGTAAACCTTGCAGCCAAAAGTGTCCTTTAAATATTGATTAAAACTATAATATTTCATCTGCAATTCTGAAAAATTCTTTTATATTATTTTTGTTTCCGCAAAGATATGAGCTTGCTTTTCCGCAGTTTATGCTGCCTTTTTCAAGGGTGCAGCAGATTCCGCCTGCTTCCTCTAAAATAATGGTTGCACCTGAAAAATCCCATGGCCTTACAATCAGCTCATAATATAAATCGGCCTTGCCTGCCGCAACATAACAGATATCAAGTGCGGCACTTCCGCCTCGTCTTACCTCAATTGCATTGTAGAAAACCTCTTTTGTAAGTGCAAAGGTTTTTTCAGCAAGCTCATGCTCATATGGGCAGGTTCCGAACAGTACAAGGCTGTTCTGCAAATCACATTCCGAAACATGAATTTGCTTTCCGTTAAGGTAAGCGCCCTTGCCCTTTTCTGCATAGTAAAGATTATCCAAATCCGGGTCATATACTACGCCTGCAACAAGATCTCTGTCTTTGGCAAGTCCAACGGAAATGGCGCTGTGCTGAAAGCCTTTTATAAAATTAGTTGTTCCGTCTATCGGATCAATAATAAAGCAATAGCCGTCTGAAAGCTCTTTATTGTCCTCTCCCTCTTCGCCTAAAAAAGAGCATTCGGGAATGATTTCGGCAAGCTCTTCAAAAAGAAAATCCTGAATTTTTTTATCATATTCGGTAACAAGATTAACGGCAGAGCCTTTGTTTTCTATTCCTAAATTTCCCGAGGCGCTTTTGTAGATTTCGCCTGCTTTTTTAACTGCTTCTATTATTTTTTTCAACATTTTAATCACCGACACTATTTTATCATAAAATTTATTTTATTCAATATAATTTTAGTATGATTATTACGATTGTTATTGCCAAAATGGTTGAAAAGGTTTTGAAAATATTCAAAAGAGGAGCAACAACACTGCCCGGAAGAATTGCGCTTCTTCTGAAAAGAAATATTCTTGAAAGGCTTTCAAGAGGTGTCCGGGTTATTATGATTACAGGCACAAACGGAAAAACAACCTCGGCCAGAATGGTAGAGGAAGGCTTGAAAGAAAGCGGAAAAAGCTATTTTATGAATCGCTCGGGTGCCAATCTTATAACGGGCATTACAACTGCTTTTATTATGAATTCGGATATATTCGGCAGATGCAAACAGGAGTACGCGCTTATTGAATGTGATGAAAATGCCTTAAGAAAGGTCAGCCGTTATATTGATGCCGAAATCCTGCTGGTAACGAATGTGTTCCGTGATCAGCTTGATAGGTACGGCGAGGTTTCGTCAACCCTTTCAGCAATAAAAACGGGTGCGGAAAATATGCCCGGATGCACACTTGTTCTGAATGCCGATGATCCTTTAACCTATAGCCTTTCTGTATTATCAAATGACTGCTATACCTATGGAATCAGTATTCCGCTTCAGCTTGGCGGAAGGAGCGATACGGACTATTGTATTTTCTGTAAATCTCCTTACAAATACAACTATAAAACCTATAGCCAGCTTGGCGGATTCTATTGCGAAAATTGCGGATATAAGAGGAAAAATCCTGATTTTTCGGTTGAAGCGATTCTTGAAACAGGGGCTGATTTTTCTTCTGTTTTTGTTAATCTTAATGGTCATAATTCTATCTTTAAAATTAATCTCGGTGGTGTCTATAATATTTATAATTCCATTGGCTCGGCAGCGGTTCTTTCTATTCTCGGTATTGATATAAAAACGCTTGAAAGCTCGCTGAAAAGCTTTAACGGTGCTTTCGGAAGAATGGAAAATTTCGGATCAACAAAAATGCTGCTTGTTAAAAATCCGGCAGGTTTTACGCAGACGATGAATTATATTAAGCCGCTTAAAATCAATAATCTTGTTTTTGTTTTGAATGACAATGCAGCAGATGGCTGTGATGTTTCCTGGATATGGGATGCTGATATTGAAATCAGTGAACATGTTGAAAATATTTATGCTTTCGGTGTTCGCTCGGGAGATATGGCTCTTCGGCTTAAATATGAGGGCTATGAGCCGAAGATTATTACAAGCTATGAGGAATTTTATGCTGTAACAGATGAGGAAAACACGGTGATTATCCCAACCTATACGGCGATGATGGCGCTTCGCCCTTATCTTGCTCAAAAATATAAAAAGGATGAATTCTGGAAATGAAGCTGAAAATAGCACATCTTTATCCCGAACTGCTTAATCTTTACGGCGACAGCGGCAATATTCTCTGCCTTGAAAAAAGAATGAAATGGCGCGGAATAGACTGCAACATTTATCGTCTTGATTCTGCAAAAATGCTTCGTGATAATGATTATGATATCATTTTTATCGGCGGCGGGCAGGATTTTGAACAATCATTGATTCTTAAGGATTTTGCCAGCGGCGCAGACGAGGTTTTAAAAAATGAAATAGAAAAAGGAACTGTGCTTCTTGCAATCTGCGGCGGCTTTCAGCTTCTTGGGAATTACTATGAAACGCATACCGGCGAAAGAATGAACTTTACGGGAATTCTTGATTTTTATACGGTTGGTGGCGATAAGCGGCTAATCGGAAATTATGCGTATAAAACTGCTGACAAAATGAAGATTATAGGCTTTGAAAATCATTCCGGTAGAACCTAT
>JAIDJS010000017.1 GCA_029052085.1 Eubacterium sp. | reverse complement strand
ATAAAGAACATATCAATTTTCGTTGCATTATAAATTCTGTTTAAATCAACATTCAGGCGGATAAGCTGAGCGATGGCATAAAGCCTGTCATCCGTTCCGATTCTGATATAATCCAGAAGCTCATCTACCGAATAATCATCAAATTTGCTTAAATAAAGATGGCATACGCCTGTTTCGAGAGAGCGAACAGCTTTAAGAAGGCTTTCCTCAATCGTTCTGCCGATAGCCATAACCTCGCCCGTTGCCTTCATCTGTGTATTCAGGCTGTTGTTTGCATCGGCAAACTTATCAAACGGAAAGCGGGCAATTTTTGAAACAACATAATCAAGAGTAGGCTCAAAGGAAGCAGGTGTATTTGCAATCTGAAT
This sequence comes from Eubacterium sp., assembly GCA_029052085.1. Classification (GTDB taxonomy): domain Bacteria; phylum Bacillota; class Clostridia; order Oscillospirales; family Acutalibacteraceae; genus Eubacterium_R. Next base: position 4,839 of record JAIDJS010000017.1, on the reverse strand, counting down.
TTCATCAAGGTGCATACCAACTGCAATTTTAGCCGAAACCCTTGCGATAGGATAACCGGAAGCCTTTGAAGCAAGAGCCGATGAACGTGACACACGGGGATTAACTTCAATGAGATAATACTGGAAGGAATGCGGATCAAGTGCAAACTGAACATTACAGCCACCTTCAATATTAAGCTCACGGATGATTCTTAATGCAGAATCACGGAGCATATGATACTCTTTATTCGTAAGTGTCTGTGACGGGCAGACAACAATAGAGTCACCCGTATGGATACCGACAGGGTCGATATTTTCCATATTACAGATTGTGATAGCCGTATCATTTGCATCACGCATTACTTCATATTCAATTTCCTTATAGCCCTTAATGCTCTTTTCAACAAGTACCTGATGAACAGGAGATAATGCAAGCGCATTTTTAAGCATCAGGCGGCATTCCTCTTCATCATCGGCAAAGCCACCGCCTGTACCGCCAAGGGTAAATGCAGGACGAAGCACAACAGGATATCCGATTTTTTCTGCGATTTCAAGACCCTCTTCAAGCGTGTTGCAGATATCGGACGGAAGAACCGGTTCGCCGAGCTTTTCACAAAGATCCTTGAAAAGCTCTCTGTCCTCTGCACGCTCAATTGCTTCAAAGCGGGTTCCGAGAATTTCAACATCACATTCTTCAAGAATTCCTTTTTTAGCAAGCTGAACGGCAAGGTTCAGACCGGTTTGTCCTCCGAGTGACGGAAGAATGGCATCCGGACGCTCGTGGCGGATAATTCTTGCAACATATTCAAGATTTAACGGCTCCATATAAACCTTATCAGCAATATCTGTATCGGTCATAATGGTTGCCGGATTTGAGTTTATAAGAACAACCTCATAACCCTCTTCACGAAGAGAAAGGCACGCCTGCGTACCCGAATAGTCAAATTCAGCAGCCTGTCCGATAACAATGGGACCTGAACCGATAACTAATATCTTATGAATATCTGTACGCTTTGGCATATTACTCAGCCTCCTTTTCCATTAATGAAATAAATTTATCAAAAAGATAAGCACTGTCCTGCGGACCGGGTGCGCTTTCAGGATGATACTGAACAGAGAAAAGCTTATTTTCAACGCTTTCAACACCCTCTGCCGTATCATCAAGCAGATTTTTATGGGTTAAGGTAAGCTCTGTTCCTGCAAGAGAAGCAGCATCAACCGCATAGGAATGGTTTTGAGAGGTAATTTCAATTTTACCTGTTTCCATATTCATAACAGGATGATTGCCGCCTCTGTGGCCGAATTTCATTTTAAAGGTTCTTGCTCCAAGCGCAAGAGAAATCATCTGATGACCGAGGCAGATACCAAAGATAGGAAGCTTGCCCTTAAGCGCCTTAACAACATTGATAACAGGCTGAACATCCTCCGGATTACCCGGACCGTTTGAAAGAAAAAGCCCATCAGGATTCATATTCAAAATCTCTTCAGCGGTTGTATTAAAAGGCACAACCGTTACATTACAGCCCTTTTCATTAAGCTTTCTTACAATATTCAACTTAATACCGCAGTCTATTGCAACAACATCATACTTATGATTCGGCGTTCTTGAATACCAGCGCTTTTTACAGCTTACACGGCTTACCATATCGGTTGGAATAACATATTCTCTAACTTTTTTGAGTGCTTCCTCATATGGTGTTGAAGCATCTGTAATCAGCACCTTCTGGCTTCCCTCATCACGGATAATTCTTGTTATTTTTCTTGTATCCACTCCGCTGATTCCCGGAATATCGTATTCATCAAGCACCTCGGAAAGCGTTTTTGTATAGCGGAAATTTGAAGGAAGGTCGTTATACTCCCTTACGATAAGACCGCCCATTGTAGGAACTCTTGTTTCAAAGTCCTCATCGGTAATACCATAATTTCCTATAAGCGGATAGGTCATACATACCATCTGATCGGTATAAGACGGATCCGAAATAATTTCCTGATAGCCTGCCATTGAAGTGTTGAAAACAAGCTCATTCACAGCTTCCTTATCTGCACCAAAGGCATAGCCGTAAAACTCACTGCCGTTTTCAAGAACGATTTTTTTGTTAAATGGCTTCATAAACAATTTCTCCTCTCAATATAGTTAAAAGGTTTTTACCCTGTACTTTCCAGTTTTCAAACGGAGTTGCCTTACCCATTGAAACAAATTCATCAGGGTTTACAATCCATTCAGCATCCAAATCAAGCAGGCACAAATCAGCCGTTTCGCCCTCCTTGATTACACCGCCGTTTATATTGAAAATTTCTCTCGGCTTAACAGACATCATCTGCACAAGCCTTTCAAGAGAAATGATTCCCGTTTTAACAAGCTTTGTATAAAGCACGGCAAAGGCTGTTTCAAGACCGACAACGCCCATTGCGCTTTTTTCAAGACCCTTTGATTTCTCTTCGGCACTATGAGGGGCATGATCTGTTGCGATAACATCTATCGTACCATCCTTTACACCCTCTATCAGTGCTTTCATATCCTCTTCAGCCCGAAGCGGAGGATTCATTTTAAATATGCCGTTCTCCTGCAAATCCTTATCACACATTGTAAGATAATGCGGACCTGTTTCACAGGTTACCCTGACACCCCTTGCCTTTGCTTTTCTGATAATCTCTACACTTTCCTTTGTTGAGATATGGCAGACATGATACTGACAGCCCGTTTTCTCGGCAAGTGCGCAGTCTCTTTCTATCTGCGCCCATTCGCTTTCACTGCAGATGCCTTTATGATTATGCGCTTTGCAGTATTCGCCATCGTGGATATATCCGCCGTTTAAAAGAGCATTAACCTCGCAGTGGGCTGAAATTACAGTGCCAAGCTTTGCACACTGCTCCATAGCCTGTTCCATAAGTGCATCCGTCTGTACGCCTGTTCCGTCATCGGAAAAGCCGATTACATTCTTTTTCAGCGAAGCAAAATCAACACATTCGCCTGTACCCTTTCTGCCCTTCGTTATTGACGCAAACGGAAAAACATCAATTACGGCATCCTTTTTGATTATATCCTTCTGTATCGCAAGATTTTCCATACAATCCGGCGCAGGATTCAGATTAGGCATTGAGCAAACAGCCGTATACCCTGCCTTTGCAGCAGCCATAGTTCCGCTTTTTATGGTTTCCTTATAAGAAAAACCGGGCTCTCGAAGATGAACATGTACATCAACAAAACCCGGAATTAAAAAATACTTATCCTTACAATCAAAAACACGATCTGCTCCATTAGCAGAAATGGAGGGGCCAAGGCTCTGAATTTTGGAATCATTTATAAGAACATCTGATTTTTCAAATTTATTGCCCGTAAAAATAAGGGCATTTTTTATTAACAATGCCATTTTAAGCCCATACCTTTCTTATTTTACAGTATTATATATTATGAAGTAATTTAAGTCAATTACAAATTAGTTACAATGCTATATTTTTATAGAAATATATATTATATTTATATATACTAAAATAAAATATAAACAGGAGAGTTTATTATGGCTTTTATCGCGGGCGCAGGTGCAACAAATGTTGACCTTTTATACGAAAATATGCCGAGAATTCCAAACATCGGCGAGGAGATTTATACAGATAAATTCTCATTACAGCTTGGCGGAGGACTTCCTGCTACACTGATAAATGCAGGCAGACTTGGCATTGAAGCAAAAATTGCAACAGAGCTTGGAACGGATATTTTTTCCGAATTTGCCAAAGAAAAGTTTGAGGAAAATAAGGTTGAGCCAACGAATCTTTACAAAGGAAGCGGAATACCGCTTAATATTACCTCGGCAATCATTCTTGAAAATGACAGAAGCTTTATTACATACGGCAAGGGCAGCATTGAGCCTGATGAACAGGCTAAGGAGGAATTTTACAATATCGCCAAAGGCGCAAAAATCTGTATGATGTCCCCCGGCGGCTTCATTGATGTTTACAAAAGGCTTAAGGATGAAGGAACAATAATGGTGCTTGATATGGGATGGGATGACGAACTTACTTTTGAAAAATATGATGAGCTGTTAAAAATTGCAGACTATTACACACCAAATCAAGAGGAAGCACTCACAATAACAGGCTGCAGCAATGCCAGGGATGCTGCATATGCTTTAAAAAAATATTTTGACAAGGTTGTTGTCAAGGTGGATAAGGACGGTTGTATAGGCATTGACGGTGATGATTATTTCTTCTGCCCGAGTCTTGAGCAGTTTAAAAATGTTGACAGCACAGGCGCAGGCGATGCTTTTCTTGCAGGCTTTATTTATGGGTTATTTCATGATTATCCGCTTAAGGGCTGCATTGAATTCGGCAATATAACAGGGGGAAAAGCTGTTACCGCTGTTGGCGCACTTTCCGCTTATGTAAATGAAAAAGAGCTTTTGGAATTAAAAAAGCAATAAATTTGCAACAAAAAAGACTAAATCCTTACGATTTAGTCTTTTTTTGTTTTTTATCATCATTAAGCTTATCCTTAGTTTTAACTTTTTCAACCTCTTTCAGAAAGCTTTTATATGCTTTATTCCAATCTTCAAAGCTTTTATCATTTCTATGGTCAGTAAAGATATTCTTAGCGTTAAGATATGCTCCGAAATAAGAGGTTACCTTTTCAGCTCCGGACTGATTCAGATGCTCTCCCCCATCTCGTGAATCGCAGGACCAGTCAATCGGAATTTCATCCTGCATATAATTCATATCCATAAATTCAATGCCAAGCTTCTCAGAAAGTTCAGCAGCCGGATTATGGCGTTCGCAGTTCCAGTTTTTATCACACGGAACACTTACAAGCATAAGTTCTGCACCGTTTTCCTCGCAAATCTTTTTGATGCTTTCAATAAAAGATTT
>JAIDJS010000169.1 GCA_029052085.1 Eubacterium sp. | reverse complement strand
AACCATGTGTTCGCTTGCTGAAAAAGACGGCAGAATCTGTGCTGTTACAGCAGCAATGGCTGAGGGGACGGGTCTTGCTGAATTTGCCAATAAGTATCCAAGACGTTTTTTTGATGTCGGAATTGCCGAGCAGCATGCTGTTACTTTTTCAAGCGGGCTTGCTAAAAACGGTTTGATTCCGGTTTTTGCTGTTTATTCAACCTTTTTGCAAAGGTCTTATGATCAGCTGATTCATGATGTTGCTATGCAGAATCTTAAAGTGATTTTCGGAATAGACAGAGCAGGCTTTGTAGGCGAAGACGGAGAATCTCATCAGGGTATTTTCGATGTATCATATCTGAATACAATTCCGTATTTTACGGTTTATTCTCCAAGCTGCTATGATGAGCTTTCCTATATGCTCGGTCAGGCTGTATATCATGATTCAGGTGCAGTTGCAGTACGATATCCAAGAGGAAAAGAAAAGGAAATGCCGAAGGATTATCAATATGATAAATCCGATTACTCTGTTTTTGGAGCTGATACCTCCAAAAACTGTATTATTACATATGGCGTTGAGTTTTCCGAATGCTATGCAGCTTTTAAAGAGCTTGATGATACTTTTTTGATTAAGCTTAATAAAATTAAACCCATTAATCAAGATGTTTTAAATCTGATTAGTAATGATAAACATGTTTTCTTTTTTGAAGAAAGCATTAAATCGGGCAGTGTCGGAGAAGCTTTTGCGGCAATGCTTGAAGAAAAGGGTATTTTTGTAAACTATCATCATATTTGCATTCATGATGATTTTGTTAAGCAGGCTTCGGTGGAAAGTCAGCTTAAAGCTTATAATCTTGATAGAAACTCGGTTGTTTCAATAGTTAAAGAGGTTTCAAATGTCTAAAAAAATAAGACTTGATGTTGCTGTTTTTGAACAGGGATATGCTCCGAGCCGTGAAAAAGCCAAGGCGATTATTATGGCCGGTCAGGTTTATGTAAATAATCAAAAAGTTGATAAGGCGGGTACGGAAATCAAGGCGGATGATGTTCTTGAGGTTCGCGGAAATACGTTAAAATACGTAAGCCGCGGCGGCTTAAAGCTTGAAAAGGCTATGCAGGAATTTCCGATTGATTTAAGTGGGAAAATCTGTATGGATGTAGGGGCCTCCACGGGCGGCTTTACAGATTGCATGCTGATGAATGGTGCTGTTAAGGTCTATTCAGTTGATGTCGGGTATGGTCAGCTTGCATGGAAGCTCCGCTGTGATGAACGTGTTGTCAATTTAGAACGAACGAATTTCAGATATGTAACGGATGAACAGATTAAAGATAGGATTCAGTTTTCATCTGTTGATGTTTCCTTTATTTCGTTAAAGCATATTTTACCTAATCTTAATAAGCTTCTTGCTGAGGACGGACAGGCAGTCTGCCTGATAAAGCCTCAGTTTGAAGCGGGTAAAGATAAGGTTGGCAAAAAGGGTGTAGTAAGAGAAAAATCCGTTCATCTGGATGTAGTCAACCATGTTGTTGCTATGGCTGTTGAAAACGGCTTTTCTGTTAACGGCCTGCAGTTTTCTCCCATAAAGGGGCCTGAGGGTAATATAGAATACTTGATTTATCTGTGCAAAGATGAAAATCCGATTATTGCCTCAACCGTAAATCCCGAAAAACTTGTTAATGAGTCACATGAGGAGCTTTTATGATTTTTTCAGTTTTTGCAAATCTGAATAATAACGATACAGAAAACATTGCAAGGGATATGCTGTCTGTTTTAAATGAAACAGATTGCACCGTTTACTTTGAAAATAAATATAAAGAAATGATTTCCGATGTTTGCTCCAATTTTTCTGACAGTAGCTCTCTTATGAATTTATGCGATATAGCAGTAGTTATCGGCGGAGACGGAACAACAATGAAAATCGCTAAAAAAGCGGCTATTCTCGGTAAGCCGGCACTTGGAATAAATGGCGGCAGGCTTGGCTTTTTAAGCGGGATAGAAAGAAATGAGCTGAACCTTTTAAAATCAGTTGCAAACGGCGAATATCAACTAGATGAAAGAATGATGATTAAAACAGATATTCTTGATGAAAACGGAAAGATTACGAAAACAATTCATTGTCTGAATGATGCCATTTTTTCAAGAGGCGATTTTGCAAGACTGATTGATATAAAAGTTTCAAGTAACGGCAGGGAATTATTAACAACCCGTGCAGACGGAGTAATCGTTTCTACGCCTACAGGCTCAACGGCATACAGCCTTGCTGCCGGAGGTCCTGTTTTAAGTCCGAATTTAAATTGTTTTGAGGTTACGTCAATTTGTCCGCATTCCTTGATGGACAGAAGTATTGTAGTTGACAGCAACAGTACGTTGCTTGTAGAAATTTCAAGTGATGTTATGAACAATGCAATATTAACCTGTGACGGAGAAGAGCCTGTTGCTGTTTCCACCGATACAAAAGTTGCTGTTTCGGTTTCTGAATATAAAGCAAGGCTTGTTAAGGTTAAGCCCGATAATTTTTATGAGATTTTAAAAAAGAAAATCATTGATAGAAGAGCTTAAAGGTTATTTTTATTATGAAGAAAGGCTTATTGTAAAATGAAAAAGAGAAGACAGGCGAAAATACTTGAAATAATAAGAAATCTTGATGTTGAAACGCAGGAAGATCTTCAGGCACTTTTGCTTGAAAACGGCTTTGAGGTTACACAGGCAACTATTTCAAGGGATATAAAAGAATTAAGGCTTGTTAAGGAGCTTTCCGACAGCGGGCGATATGTTTATTCAACAGGCAAAAAAAATAGTTCCGATTCGGTTTCTGCCAGAGCATCGGGTATTTTTATTGATTCTGTTATCAGAGTTGAGAATGCAATGAATATGGTTTGTATCAAATGCTTTGCAGGAATGGCAGGAGCTGCCTGTGCCGCCATTGATTCAATGCAGTGGAATGAGGTTGTCGGAACAATAGCAGGGGACGATACCATTTTTGTTCTTTGCAAAACAGAACATGCAGCAACAGTATTTACAGCGAATTTGGAGAAATTATTAAATGTTAAAAACGCTTAATATTGAAAATATTGCCGTAATAGAAAAGGCACAGATTGAATTTAATAG